>QLUS01000018.1 GCA_018725535.1 Bacillota bacterium | reverse complement strand
GACAGCGGACAGCGGACAGCGGAAAGCCACCCACTAGGTCATAGTTCATGATTCACGATTCATGATTCCTAGTTCCTAGTGGCTGGCGGCCAGAGCAATACAAGTTCCCCGCGGGGAACCAATGTATGGAGGTGCACACAGTGCAGAAAGCAATTCTAGGCAAGAAAATTGGTATGACTCAAGTTTTCGCAGATAAAGGTGTCGTGGTGCCGGTGACCGTAATTGAGGCAGGCCCCTGCACCGTTACTCAGGTCAAGACCAATGACACAGACGGTTACACGGCCATTCAGGTAGCTTTCGAGCCTGTACGTGAGTCTAGGATCAATAAACCCGAGAAGGGCCACTTCAAGCGGTGCAATGTTAAGCCGCATCGGTTCCTGCGCGAGTTTCGTCTCGCGAATGCCACCGAGTACAAGGTGGGACAAGCAATCACTGCGGCAACGTTCACCGCGGGCGAGTACGTTGATGTGACAGGAACGTCTAAGGGCAAAGGCTTCACCGGTGGGATACAGCGGTGGGGTTTTAGCCGAGGTCCTATGACCCATGGTTCTAAGTATCATCGCGGACCGGGTAGCCAGAACTCCCGCGCTTCGGCGCGCACATTCCCGGGTCGTAAAATGCCGGGCCAGCATGGACGCCTGCGCCGTACAGTGCAGAACCTCAGGATTGTACGCATTGACGTTGAGCGGAACTTAATCTTGATTAAGGGGGCGATTCCAGGCCCGAAAGGCTCCCTCGTGACCATCAAGGACAGTGTCAAAGCCTAGCTAGGCCTTGGCTTGTGAAAGGAGGATTAACGCTATGCCTACGGTGAAAGTTCACAATATGAAGGGCGAAGAAGTAGGGCAAATGGAGCTTTCTGACGCCGTCTTTGGCGTGGAAGTGAACAGCCACGTGCTCCATCTCGCCGTAACTAAGCAACTGGCTGGACAGCGTCTAGGAACGCATGATACAAAGAATCGTTCTGAAGTGCGCGGCGGCGGGCGTAAACCGTGGAAGCAGAAAGGAACAGGGCGTGCCCGTGCAGGCAGTCGCCGTTCTCCCATCTGGGTAGGCGGAGGTATTGCCTTTGGGCCCACTCCCCGCAAGTATAGTTTCGATCTGCCGCGTAAGGTGCGTCGTTTGGCTTTGCGCAGCGCATTAACCGCTAAGCTGCTGGCGGGAGAGTTAGTGGTGCTTGATCGGCTTGAGTTTGCGGAGCCTAAGACCAAGCTAATGGTCGAAACCCTGTCTAACCTTCAAATTAGCGGGAAAACGCTAATAGTGTTGCCCGAGCTTAATGAAAACATTGCGAAGTCAGGGCGCAACATTCCCGGCGTGTTGGTGGAACAGGCGATAGGTGTCAATGTGTATGACGTGCTCAATAGCGGCAAACTGGTTATGACTCAAGCCGCAGTAGAAAAGGTACAGGAGGTGCTCGTGTAATGCGGGACCCCAGGGATATCATCAAGCGGCCCGTGATCAGTGAACGGAGCACACAACTTCAGGAAATGCGCAAGTATGTCTTTGCGGTAGACTTGCGCGCCAACAAGACAGAAATTCGGCAGGCCGTGGAGCACCTCTTCAAAGTTGAGGTAGAAGTTGTGAACACGATGCGCGTGGCGGGTAAGTTTAAACGTCATGGCGTCCATTCTGGTTATCGCTCTGATTGGAAGAAGGCCATCGTTACCATTACGCCGAAGTCAAAGCCTATCCCGATTTTTGATTCAGTCTAAGAAGAGGCAGACGGCTTACGGCTGACAGCGGACAGCTGACAGCGGACAGCTGACAGCTGAAAGCGGAAAGCGGACAGCGGAAAGCGGACAGCGGAAAGCCACCCCGTTGGTCACAGTTCATGATTCATGATTTCCCCTGCGGCTGGCGGCTCAAAGCTCACAAACAACTTTTCCTGAAAAAGGAGGGACACACAAATGGCTATGAAGAAGTTTAAGCCTACTTCGCCCGGTCGGCGCTTTATGACCGTGGAGAGTTTTGCGGAGATTACTACCACTACACCTGAGCGTTCTCTGCTCGCGCCGCTGACTAACAAAGCAGGGCGAAACAATCAAGGGCGCATTACGGTCCGTCATCAGGGAGGCGGCCATAAGCGCAAGTACCGCATCATCGACTTTAAACGCGATAAAGACGGTATCCCGGCAACGGTCGCCACGATCGAGTACGACCCTAACCGTACCGCATATATCGCTCTTCTCCACTACGCGGATGGGGAGAAACGCTATATCTTGGCACCACAAGGACTTAAGGTCGGAGCAAAAGTACTCTCTGGTGCTCAGGCGGATATCGTTGTCGGCAATACCCTACCCCTAAAGAACATTCCGGTCGGTACTGTTGTGCATAACGTGGAACTAAAGCCGGGCAAGGGTGCACAGATGGTCCGCTCAGCCGGTGCCTCAGCGCAACTCATGGCTAAAGAAGGTTCTTACGCACTGGTAAGACTGCCTTCAAGCGAAGACCGTTTGGTCCACATCAACTGCAAGGCGACTATAGGCCAGGTTGGCAACCTAGAATACGAGAATGTTTCTATTGGCAAAGCGGGTCGCTCGCGGTGGCTACGCAAGCGTCCGACCGTGCGCGGTGTCGTTATGAACCCGGTAGACCATCCGCACGGCGGTGGCGAAGGCCGTGCTCCGATTGGCCGCAAGAGCCCGGATACTCCTTGGGGGGTACCAACTTTGGGCCACAAGACGCGCCAGAAGAAGAAGCACAGCGACAAGTACATCGTCCGTCGCCGTAAGTCTTAGAGAAGGGAGGCCACAAAATGTCTCGTTCCGTAAAAAAGGGCCCCTTTGTTCAGGAAAGACTGCTTGCTCGGATTAGGCTGATGAACACTAAGGGCGAAAAGAGAGTGCTTAAGACTTGGTCTCGTGCATCGACTGTTTTCCCCGACATGGTTGGTCATACCATCGCGGTTTACGATGGGCGTAAACACGTGCCGGTATACATCAGCGAAGAAATGGTAGGGCACAAACTTGGGGAATTTAGCCCCACCCGCACTTTTCGCGGCCACGGCGGCCACACCGAACGCACCACAGCATTGAAGTAGGAGGGATAGACATGCAAGCGAAAGCGGTTGCCCGCAACGTGCGCATCGCGCCGCGTAAAGCGCGAGTTGTCATTGACCTCGTCCGCGGCAAGAATGTGGGGGAGGCCACCAATATTCTTAAGTTCACACCCAAAGTAGCTTCCGAAGTGATCCTAAAAGTCATGAAATCAGCGGCTGCTAACGCCGAGCACAACAATCAGCTAAACCCTGAGAAGTTGTATGTCGCAGAAGCCTACGTGGACGCTGGCCCCACACTTAAGCGGTGGCACCCGCGCGCGCAGGGCCGCATCTACCCCATTTTAAAGCGTTCGTGCCACATTACTGTTGTAGTAAAAGAAAGGTAGGAGGGAGAGCCGGGTGGGACAGAAAGTTCATCCCAAGGGATTCCGCATTGGCGTCATCAGAGACTGGGATTCTAAATGGTACGCAGAGAAGAACTACTCCGACCTACTGCTCGAGGACTTCAAGGTTCGCCGCTACATCAAAGACAAGCTCTTTGCCACTGGCGTAGGCCAAGTTGTAATCCAGCGTACAGGCGCCATCGTGCGGGTGTTCATACACACGGCTAAGCCGGGCATGGTAATTGGCCGCGGCGGGGCAGGAGTGGAGGGGCTACGCAAGGCGCTCGAGATACTCACCAAGAAACAGGTCTATGTCAACATCATTGAGATTAAAACTCCCGAACTAAACGCGCAGTTGGTGGCGGAGAACGTGGCCGCCCAAATCGAGAAGCGCATTGCCTATCGCCGCGCGATGCGCCAAGTTATGGGCCGCACTATGCGTATGGGCGCAAAGGGCATTAGGGTAGCTATCGGCGGGCGCTTAAATGGCGCTGAAATCGCCCGGCGTGAATGGGCGCGCGAGGGCACTATTCCTTTGCACACACTTAGAGCAGATATCGACTACGGCGTGGCTACGGCTCATACGGCCTATGGTCAAATCGGCGTCAAAGTCTGGATTTACAAGGGTGAAATTCTACCTAAGCCGACCAAGGCAGCGGCAGAGGGAGGCGAGTAAACCATGTTAATGCCCAGCAGGGTAAAGTACCGCAAAATGCACAGGGGAAGAATGAAGGGGCGCACTAAGGGCGGCGGTTTTATCGCCCATGGTGAGTACGGATTAGAGGCCCTAGAGGCTGCTTGGATTACTAGCCGCCAGATTGAGGCGGCGCGTGTAGCCATGACTAGGTATATCAAGCGCGGTGGTCAAGTCTGGATTCGCATTTTCCCCCACAAGCCTGTTACGCAAAAACCGGCCGAGACGCGTATGGGTGCGGGGAAGGGTTCACCGGAATACTGGGTTGCGGTCGTGAAGCCGGGCCGCATCATGTTTGAGATTGCGGGTGTAGACGAGGTGTCAGCACGCGAGGCGCTTCGCTTGGCGGGACATAAGCTCCCCATTAGGACTAAGTTTGTGACACGTGCGAGTGTGGATGGTGATACCAATGAAGGTTAAAGACATGCGTGACATGAACGACGCTGAGCTCATGCAGAAGATTGAGGATCTAAAGGGCGAGTTGTTTAATCTCCGTTTTCGTCTCGTAACCGGCCAACTTGAAAACCCCATGCGGATTAAAGAAGTTCGTAAGACCATCGCTCGCGTTAAGACCATCTTGCACGAGCGCGAACGAAACATCGGCTAGGGTTAGAAAGGAGGTCTCACTGTGGAAGAGAGAAATCTGCGCAAGGTCCGACAAGGCGTAGTCGTCAGTGATAAAATGGAAAAAACCGTCGTTGTTGCCATCGAGTCGATGGTAGCGCATCCGTTGTACGGTCGTATCGTCAAGCAAACCAAGAAGTTCAAGGCGCATAACGAGAATAATGAGGCACGTTTGGGCGATACCGTGCGCATTATGGAGACCCGCCCGCAGAGCAAGGAAAAGTGCTGGCGCGTGGTGGAGATTGTAAAGAAGGCAGAATAGGCCCTGCCGGACAGGAAAGGGGGACATCGCCGTGATTCAAAACGAAACGCGACTGCGAGTTGCAGATAATTCGGGCGCCAAAGAAATCCTCACCATCAAGGTGCTAGGTGGAACAAGACGCCGCTATGCAGGCGTTGGCGATACCATCATCGCTACTGTGAAAGAAGCAACGCCCGGTGGAGTTGTAAAAAAGGGCGAGGTAGTCAAAGCTGTTGTCGTCCGTACCACCAAGGACGCTCGGCGCATCGACGGCTCCTACATCAAGTTCGACGACAACGCTGCGGTAATCATTGACAACAACAACAACCCCCGCGGGACCCGCATATTTGGACCAGTAGCCCGCGAACTACGTGAGAAGAACTTTATGAAGATAGTTTCTCTCGCACCGGAAGTTCTCTAGGCGGAGCAGAGGAGGTGCCACAATCCGTGAAACTTCATGTTCGTAAGGACGACCATGTGATTGTCCTCACTGGTAAGGACGAGGGCAAGAAGGGCAAAGTGCTGCACTCCCTTCCACACAAAGGGCGTGTGGTAGTGGAGGGCGTAAATATCGTGAGCCGTCACCGTAAGCCCACGCGCGAGGTGCCCCAGGGCGGCATCATTAAGCAAGCGGCTCCCATTCACAGCTCTAACGTAATGATTGTCTGCGGCAGTTGCAAGAAGCCCACCCGGGTGTCTCACAAGCCAATGACAGACGGTAAGTTCGTTCGCGCCTGCAAGAAGTGTGGCGAGAACATCGACAAGTAGAGAGGGGGGCTAGCCTGTGACAAGGTTAAAGGAAAAGTACCAAAAGGACGTACGGTCAGCCCTTAAGACCAAGTTTGGCTATGAGAACGACATGCAGATACCTCGCCTTGAGAAAGTCGTACTCAATATGGGCGTAGGGAAAGCCATCAGCAACAGCAAAATCCTAGACGCTGCAGCCAAAGACCTCGCCGCAATTGCCGGACAAAAACCGATAATTACGCGTGCGCGTCAGAGCATCTCGAATTTTAAGCTGCGTGAAGGCATGGCCATTGGGGCAAAAGTTACACTGCGCGGCGACCGCATGTATGAGTTTCTTGACAAATTCATTAACATTAACCTTCCCCGCGTGCGCGACTTCAGAGGCGTTTCCCCGAAGTCCTTTGACGGACGCGGCAACTACACGCTCGGCGTCAAAGAGCAGCTTATCTTCCCCGAGATTGACTATGACAAGGTCGATCAGGTTCAGGGTATGGACATCACTATCGTGACTACAGCCAAAACTGATGAGGAAGCGAAAGAATTGCTCGCGAAGCTCGGCATGCCGTTTCGCGCGTAAGTAAAGGAGGAGAAGAAGTGGCCAAGAAGTCGATGATTATCAAACAGGCCAGAGAACAGAAGTTTCCTGTGCGCAGATATAATCGCTGCCGGATTTGCGGCCGTCCACACGCCTACATGCGCAAGTTCGGAGTATGCAGGATATGCTTTCGCGAACTAGCCCATGAGGGTCAGATTCCCGGCGTCAAGAAGGCCAGTTGGTAAGGGCCCTTCACTTAGGAAGGAGGTTTGACACGTAATGGTTATGACAGATCCAATCGCTGACATGTTGACAAGGGTGCGCAATGCTAATGACGCGCTGCACGAGATCGTAGAGATGCCAGGCTCGACCATGCAGCGGAGTCTAGCAGAGATTCTTAAGGCAGAGGGTTTTATTCGCGACTTCGCGTGGCAGGACGACGACAAGCAGGGCGTCCTGAAAATAGTCCTGAAGTATGGTGCCAACAAACAGCGCGTCATTTGCGGGGTAAAGCGCATCAGCAAGCCCGGTCTGCGTGTCTATGCACGCAAAGACGAACTCCCACGTGTATTGGGTGGGTTAGGCATTGCCATTGTTTCCACTTCGCACGGGCTGATGACAGACCGCCAGGCCAGGGCCAAAAACCTTGGCGGCGAAATCATCTGCTACGTCTGGTAGGGAGGAGAGACTTGCATGTCTAGAATCGGCAAAAAGCCCATCGCAATACCGCCCAAGGTAGAAGTTACGCTTAACGGCCAGACGATTACCGTGACGGGCCCTAGAGGTTTGCTTAAGCGCGAATTGCATCCTGAGGTAGGTATCGAACTTAGCAAGACTGAGGTAGCCGTTAAGCGCATGTCAGATAGTCCCCTGCACCGCTCGTTGCATGGTGTTACCCGCACCGTCATTGCCAATATGATCGACGGAGTCACCAAAGGATACGAGAAGAAGCTTGAAGCTGCCGGCATCGGTTGGCGCGCTAATGTGCAGAGTAAGAAGCTCGTCCTGGCGGTGGGATATTCCCATCCGGTAGAGATTGACCCTCCGGCGGGGATTGAGTTTAAAGCAGAAATCGTAGCTAAGCCCCCCTTTGGCAATATTCCGCTCATCACTGTCTCCGGTAATGACAAGGAGATGGTTGGGCAGATGGCCGCGACTATTCGCGGTGTGCGCGAACCGGAACCCTATCTCGGTAAGGGCATTGCCTACGTAGGGGAGAAGATCAGACGCAAGGCTGGCAAGACCTCGAAATAGTCTTTGAGCCACGGAAAGGAGTGAGCCAACAGTGTTACAGCAGCTAGATAAGAACAAAATTCGCAGGAAACGTCACTTGCGTGTGCGTAAGTCCCTTAGCGGGACAGAGGCGCGCCCACGTTTAAATGTGTTTCGCAGTTCCCGTCATATCTACGCTCAGATCATAAATGACACGACCGGCCACACGCTTGTCAGCGCTTCCACCCTGAGTCCCGAACTCAAGGGCGCGGCTGCGAGCGGCGTAGAGGCCGCAACGGCCGTGGGCAAGTTAGTGGCGGAAAGAGCTTTGGTCATAGGCTTAAGTAAGATCGTCTTCGATCGCGGCGGATACCTCTACCATGGGCGCGTCGCGGCATTAGCTGAAGCTGCGCGCGCAGCTGGGCTAGAGTTCTAGCAGCAGAAGGAGGGGGAAAATTGGAACGCAATGGGCTAAGTAAACACGATCTTACCGAAAAGGTTATCGTCGTGAAACGCGTCAGTAAAACTCGTAAGGGTGGCCGCGACTCGAGCTTTAGTGCCTTAGTCACTGTCGGCGACGGCAAAGGTCGCGTAGGGGTAGGACTTGGCAAGGCCAAGGAGGTAGTGGAAGCTATCCGTAAGGCCACGGAGGACGGTAAGAAAAACCTGATCACGGTCCCCTTAGCTGAAACTAGCATCCCACACGAGGTCACCGGTGTTGCGGGTGCCGGGAGAGTCCTGATGAAGCCGGCATCTGCAGGTACAGGTGTCATAGCCGGCGGTGCTGTGCGCGCGATTTTGGAGCTTGCGGGTGTGCGCGACATTCTCACCAAGTCTTTGGGCTCATCTAATGCCATGAATATGGCACAGGCGACTTTGTCGGGGCTTAAGTCCCTTCGGACTCCCGAGCAAGTGGCTAAGCTGCGCGGCATTACGCTAGAGTCGTTGTTAGGATAGGAGGCAGGCACGATGGCCAAATTGCAGATTACCCTAGTGCGTAGCCTTATCGGCCGCCCCGAAGACCAAAGAGCGACTTGCCGCGCGTTAGGCCTCACTAAGACATACCGCACTGTAGAGCATGAAGATACTCAGGCGATACGCGGCATGGTCGAGAAAGTCAGTCATCTCGTCAAAGTAGTCGAAAGCTAATAGGAGACGAGGAGGTGCAAAAATGAAACTCCACAATTTACAACCGCAAGAGGGTTCACGCCAGGCGCGCAAACGTGTGGGCCGCGGCCACGGCTCGGGCCTAAGCAAGACTTCAGGGCGAGGTACCAAGGGTCAATGGGCGCGTACCGGCGGAGGCGTACGACCAGGTTTTGAGGGTGGCCAAATGCCTCTCTATCGGCGCTTGCCTAAGCGTGGATTCAACAATAAATGGAAAACATTCTTTGCCTTAGTCAATGTGCAGGACCTCGAAATGTTCCCGTCGGGCAGCATCGTGGAGCTTAGCTCACTGCAGGCCGCCGGTTTGGTGAAGAACTCCCTAGATGGCGTCAAGATTCTCGGGACAGGCGATATCACTAAGCCCCTTACGGTTAAAGCTACTGCTTTCAGCAAGTCGGCTGCCGAGAAGATAGCTGCTGCCGGCGGCCAAGTAGAGGTGATTTAGATGCTCGCGAGCCTACGCAATGTATGGCGCATCGAAGAACTACGCAAGCGCATTATGTATACGCTCGGCGTCTTCCTGATCATCCGGTTTGGCAATTTCATCCCCGTCCCCGGGGCTGACCGCCTCACCATGGCGCAGTTTATGGAAGGGCAGGGCGGGCTGTTCGGGCTTCTGGACGTGATCTCAGGCGGTGCTCTGGCTAATCTCTCGATATTCACACTTACAATTGGGCCGTACATTACGGCAAGCATTATCGTTAGCCTATTGCAGGCGATCATCCCTAGCTGGGAGGCCTTGGCCAAAGAGGGCGAAGAGGGCCGTAAGAAACTCAATAGTTACACACGCTACGGCACAGTAGTCCTAGCCTTCGTTCAAGGCTATGCCACCTCCATCGGGCTAGCCAATGAGGGCGCGCTGATGGGTGGACAGCTCAGTGCACTGCTCACCGCCACCAGCTTTACAGCGGGCGCGACCATGGTGATGTGGCTAGGCGAGTTGATTACCGAGAAAGGCATTGGCAACGGCATTTCTCTGGTAATTTTCGCCAACATCGTATCGCAGCTGCCAGGCACGCTTACTAGTTTGGTTGAATTCCTGCGTGAGGGGACACTTAACATTTTCACGGTAGTGCTGCTAGGGGCACTGACACTGGTGGTTATTGCCGGTGTGGTGTGGGTGCAGGAAGGTCAGCGCCGCATCCCTGTGCAGTATGCCAAGCGCGTGGTCGGACGCAAGATGTACGGTGGGCAGACCACTCACATCCCTTTGCGCGTTAACCAGGCGGGCGTTATCCCCGTTATCTTTGCCTCATCACTTTTGATGTTCCCGCAAGTAATTACTCAGTTCACCAGAGCGGAGTGGGTGCAAGGCATAGCAGAGGCGCTGGCGTTTGGTGGATGGCTGCATAACGTGCTGTATGTGTTCCTGATTTTCGTATTCAGCTACTTCTATACGTTCCTGCAGTTTAACCCCAAGGACATGGCGGAGAACATGCAGAAGCACGGTGGGGCCATCCCCGGCGTGCGACCGGGGCGTACGACTGCGAATTTTCTTTTCCGGGTGGTAAACCGCTTGACGCTAGTGGGTTCCGCATTCTTAGCGCTGATCGTCATCCTGCCGCTTGCTCTTTCCGGCGTGGTGAGAGTGAACATCGGCATTGGCGGAACCGCACTCTTGATCGTAGTGGGTGTGGCGCTTGAGACCATGAAGCAAATTGAGGGTCATCTCGTCATGCGCAATTACAGCGGCTTTATGAAGTAGGCTGCGGGATGAACGAGATGAACGTAATTCTCCTAGGGGCCCCCGGTGCCGGTAAAGGTACACAAGCGGCTGTGCTCTGCAAGGAGTTTAGTGTGCCCCACATTTCAACTGGCGACATGTTCCGTCAGGCTGTGCAGGCCCAAACACCCTTAGGTCTCTCCGCTAAATCCTTTATGGAACGCGGCGAACTAGTGCCTGACGAAGTAACCGTCGGCATTGTAGCCGAACGCCTAGCGGCCGACGACACCGCACGCGGATTTCTACTTGACGGTTTCCCGCGAACTCTGCCCCAAGCTGGCGCGCTTGATGATGTCCTAGGTCAGCTTCGAAAAGGGCTGACGGCTGTGTTAAACATCGAGGTGCCGGAGGAAGAACTGATACGGCGCTTAACCGGTCGACAAGTTTGTAAGGTGTGCGGTGCCACCTATCACCGCCTCTTCCACCCATCGTCGCAAGGCGAAGCGTGTGGATTGTGCGGAGGAGCATTGTACCAGCGCGTTGACGACAGCGAAGCGACGGTAAGGAGCAGGTTGCTTGTTTACAGCCGTCAGACGACCCCACTCATTGAGCATTACAGACAGCGCGGCCTGCTTAAGAATATTGACGGGTTGCTGCCGATTGACGTAGTTACAGAGAGGCTCAGGGAACTGCTTAGGGTAAGACATGATCGTACTGAAATCCGACCGTGAAATAACCATGATGCGCGAAGCCGGGCGGGTGGTAGCCGAAGCCCTAGACGAAGTGGAGAAGGCCATTGTCCCTGGCGTAACCACTGCTAGGCTAAATCAGCTAGTTGAGGACATCATGCTTAGGCGCGGTGCGCGGCCTGCTTTCAAAGGATACCGCGGATATCCAGCTAGTATCTGTACGTCAATTAACAATGAAGTTGTCCATGGAATTCCGGGTTTGAAAACGCTGTCTGATGGCGATATTATTAGTATTGACATTGGAGCGGAAATCAATGGGTATTACGGTGATGCAGCGCGCACTTTCCCCGTAGGCGCAGTGGACGATATTTCCGCTCGTCTGATCAAGGTCACGGCCGAGTGTTTGGAGAAAGGCATTCTGCAATGTGTACTGAACAGGCGCCTAACCGATATTTCGTTCGCCATACAGTCCCATGCCGAGGAAAACGGATTTTCTGTAGTTAAGGAATTTGTCGGACACGGTATTGGCCGGGCCATGCATGAAGAACCTCAATTGCCTAACTTCGGACGTCCGGGACGAGGGCCTAGGCTTGCTCCTGGCCTAGTGCTGGCCATCGAGCCAATGGTCAACGCGGGGGGGTCTCTCACGCAAGTGCTTGCGGATAACTGGACGGTAGTAACTAAAGATGGCGGTCGTTCTGCCCACTTTGAGCATACCGTGGCGGTTACCGAAAACGGGCCTGAGATACTGACCAGACTCTGATGTGCAGTGAGGGAGGAGTGATAGTTGCATGACCAAGCGCGATGATGTAATTGAGGTAAAGGGCAAGGTGACCGAAGCATTGCCTAATGCCATGTTTAAGGTAGAGCTAGACAATGGCCACAGAATTTTGGCTCACGTGTCGGGCAAGATACGCATAAACTTCATTCGCATTTTGCCGGGCGACACCGTGACCGTGGAACTTTCCCCCTACGACCTAACCCGCGGACGAATAATCTACCGGCACAAGTAGGCTTGTTCGGAGCAAGGAGGCAAACAGACGTGAAAGTCAAACCTTCAGTGAGGCGCATGTGCGAGAAGTGCAAGCTGATTCGCCGCAAGGGGCGAGTCATGGTAATCTGTGAGGAACCAACTCATAAGCAGAAGCAAGGATAAACACTAACAGGAGGTGGATAAGAGGAGATGGCTCGCATTGCAGGTGTTGACCTGCCAAGAGAGAAGCGCGTAGAGATAGCCTTGACCTACATTTTCGGTATCGGTCGCAGCCGTTCCAACAGCATTTTGCATGTTACCGGAGTAAACCCCGACACTCGCGTCCGTAACCTTACGGAGGAGGAAGTGTCGCGTCTGCGTGAGACGATTGACAAAGGGTACATCGTAGAGGGAGATCTCCGCCGCGAAGTCACAGCTAGCATTAAGCGGCTAATTGAGATCGGCTCCTACCGTGGCTTACGTCACCGCCGCGGTCTGCCCGTACGCGGGCAACGCAGCAAGACTAACGCTCGCACCCGTAAAGGCCCCCGCCGTACGGTCGGTGTGAAGCGTAAGTAGTCGAAGGAGGAGGGAAAACGCATGGTAAAACGTAAGGCTGCTACGGCTAAAGTCAAGCGCCGCGAGCGCAAGAATGTGGAGTTTGGCGTAGCGCACATTAGGTCAACTTTTAACAATACGGTAGTCACTGTTACGGATCGCGCTGGCAATGTCATATCGTGGTCTTCCGCTGGCAATGCCGGATACAAGGGTTCACGCAAGAGCACCCCTTTTGCTGCCCAGATTGCTGCTGAAACCTGTGCCAAGACGGCAATGGACCAAGGCATGAAAGAAGTCGAAGTCCATGTCAAGGGCCCTGGCTCAGGGCGGGAAGCTGCCATTCGCAGCCTGCAGGCCGCAGGGCTCGAGGTTAGTTCTATTAAGGACGTAACCCCGGTACCCCACAATGGCTGCCGTCCGCCCAAGCGCCGTCGCGTCTAATCTTTGGAGGTGTAAAGCAAGATGGCAAGATATACAGGTCCGGTATGCCGGTTGTGCAGGCGCGAGGGCATCAAGCTTTTTCTAAAAGGCACGCGCTGCTACTCTGGTAAGTGCGCCATTGACCGTAGGTCCTATGCTCCCGGGCAACATGGCCAAGGGCGCAAGAAGGCAACGGAATATGGCCTGCAGCTACGTGAGAAACAAAAGGCGCGTCGCATCTATGGGGTTCTCGAGCGCCAGTTCCGTCTCTACTTCGCCAAGGCCGCACGCGAGAAAGGCGTCACCGGCGAGCGTCTGTTGCAGCTCCTTGAGCTTAGACTAGACAATGTGGTTACGCGGGCAGGTTTTGCTGACTCCCGCAGTCAAGGACGCCAACTAGTGCGCCACGGTCACTTCACCGTGAATGGGCATCGTGTTAATATCCCCTCATACCTAGTCAAAGAGGGGGATGTTATTGTCGTGGCCACAAAGAGTTTGTCTGTCCCCCTATTTCAGGAGTATGCTGAGTCCATGCGCGGTCGGAGAGTGGTTCCTTGGATTTCTGTAGAACTGAACGCGGCACGTGCAACTATCGTCGGACTACCTAAGCGCGAAGACATTGACATTCCGGTCCGCGAGCACTTGATCGTGGAAAGGTATTCGAGATAAGGCGACCCGAGCTTAGACCAAGGCGTGATGGGAAGGTAAGGAGGGTAATCGCCTAAATGTTAGAATTGGCCATGGAAGTACCGCGGGTGCAGCGCGAAGAGGTTACACCAAGCTATGGAAAGTTCATTGTAGAGCCTTTACAGCGGGGCTACGGCACTACTTTGGGGAATGCACTGCGGCGCATACTACTTTCTTCGTTACCCGGAGCCGCAGTCACATCTGTTAAAATTGAAGGCGTCTTGCACGAGTTTTCGACTATCCCCGGGGTAGTCGAAGACACAACAGAGATTGTTCTGAACCTGAAGACGCTGCGACTCCGTCTGCACGGCAGCGGAGAAAAAATGCTCCGGATCGCAAAGACGGGTGAGGGCATAGTTACGGCGGCAGACATTATCGCTGACGCCGATGTCGAGATTCTCAACCCTTCACTTGTGATTGCCAAGCTCGACGAGGACGCACGTTTCTTTGCGGAGATTACGGTCGCCCCAGGGCGAGGGTATGTTCCCGCCGAGCGCAACAAAAAACAGCACCAGCCCATCGGGGTCATACCTATGGACTCGGTGTTCACGCCAGTCACGCGAGTTAACTACACGGTGGATAAGACGCGTGTCGGACAACACACGAATTACGATCGGCTGTCATTGGAGGTTTGGACAGATGGCAGCCTTACTCCGGAAGAGGCTATCAGCATCGGGGCCAAGATTATGAGTGATCATCTGCGCCTGTTTGTGTCCCTGACGGAAAAGGCGGAAGCTACCAAGGCTTTGGCCGACCGCGGCGATAACCCGCGGGAGAGGCTGCATGAGATGACCATTGAGGAGCTTGACCTGTCGGTGCGCTCTTTCAACTGCCTCAAGCGGGCTGGCATTAACCAAGTGCAAGACCTGATAGACAAGACCGAAGAAGAAATGATGAAGGTCAGGAACCTCGGCAAGAAGTCGCTCGAAGAGGTACAGCACAAACTAGCTGACCTAGGTCTCTACCTCAAGAAGAGCGAAGAGTAGGGAGTGAGTATATGTCTTACCGCAAACTAGGGCGCCGGACCAACCACCGGCGCGCCATATTGCGCAACCTAGCTACAGCGTTTTTGCGTCAGGGGCGCATGGAAACCACAGAGACACGGGCGAAGGAAGTCCAGCGCATTAGCGAGAAGCTTATAACGCTTGGGAAACGTGGAGATCTTCACGCGAGGCGCCAAGCGCTAAGCTATCTGTTTGATGAGGGCGTAGTAACCAAGCTGTTCACGGAAATCGCACCAAAATACACATCGCGCGAGGGTGGGTATACTCGCATCATGAAGACCGACGTGCGGCGCGGCGACTCCGCACCGCAGGCGATTATTGAGCTGGTGGACTAACCCCCACCGGCTTTCTTTTTGCGAGGGTAAGGGTACTGTAGTGTGATGAATGGGGGTGCCCAGCATCATTGAAATTAAGGGTCTTCACCATGTCTACCGTGGGCACGACGGCGACACCTACGCGCTCGGCGGCGTAGACATCCATATTGACGAAGGAGAGTTCGTGGCTATTATCGGGCGCAATGGCTCAGGCAAGTCTACCCTCGCCAAGCATCTTAACGCCATATTACTGCCAACGGAGGGCCGCGTCCTAGTGATGGGCATGGACACGCAGGACGCGCGGTTGCTGTGGAGCATTAGACAGACCGTGGGGATGGTCTTTCAGAACCCGGACAACCAGATTGTGGCCACAGTGATTGACGAGGATGTAGCTTTCGGCCCGGAGAACCTCGGCGTGCCTACACCGGAGATTGCCGAGAGAGTGGACGCGGCGCTTAAGCAAGTAAATATGATGCCTTATCGCAATCACGCCCCACATTTGCTTTCCGGCGGACAGAAACAAAGAGTCGCCATTGCCGGTGTCTTGGCCATGCATCCTAAGCTCTTGGTTCTAGATGAGGCTACGGCTATGCTAGACCCTGTGGGTCGGGCGGAAGTCATAGATACTATCCTCGCGCTGAGAAGCGCCGCTAAGATGACCACCGTGCTCATTACCCACCACATGGATGAAGCCGTGCTTGCTCACCGCGTTATCGCAATGGACGAAGGGCGCGTGGTTACCACGGGCACTCCTGCGGAAGTGTTCTCGCAGCCGGAGCTCCTAGAATCTCTGGGGTTGGATGTACCGCTAGCCGCTAAATTAGCTAAAGAATTACAGAGGAGTGGGCTGCCTTTGCCCGACGGCATTCTTACTGCAGCTCAGCTGGTTAATGCCTTATGCCAATCCAGCTAAAGAACGTTAGCTTCACGTACTCACCGGGTACGCCTTTTGAACGCCAAGCTTTGCGAGGTGTTGACTTGACGATCGCAGACGGCGAATTTGTCGGCATTATCGGGCAGACTGGTTCCGGCAAATCTACGTTGGTGCAATTGCTCAATGGCTTACTAAAACCCACCCAAGGAACCGTTACGGTGGGTGATGTCACCACCACCGACAAAGGTGTGCGGCTTCGTCCCTTGCGACAATCGGTGGGGCTTGTGTTTCAGTTTGCCGAGCATCAGTTGTTCGCGGAAACAGTGGCGGCAGATATCGCCTTTGGGCCGCTAAATCTAGGCGTAACCCCAGATGAAGCAGCTGCGCGCGTAGATGAGGCACTGCTAACTGTGGGGTTGCCGCTTGAGATGAAAGAGAGAAGTCCCTTTGAGTTGTCAGGCGGCCAGATGCGCCGGGTAGCCATTGCCGGGGTTTTGGCGATGCGCCCGCAGGTGTTGATTCTCGACGAACCGACGGCAGGGCTAGACCCACGGGGGCGCGACGACGTTTTGGCACGCATTAGCGCACTTCACCGCGAGCGGGGGATCACGGTAATTCTGGTCTCACACAGTATGGAAGACGTCGCGCGCTTAGTGAATCGGCTGGTGGTCATGCATGAGGGGGGAATTTTACATGACGGATCGCCGCGCGAGGTGTTCCGTCATGCCGAGAGTCTCGCTACAATTGGGCTAGGTGTCCCGCAGGCCACAGAAGTTTTGCGGCGCTTGCGGTTAGCGGGCTGGAGTGTTCCGGCCGTTGCTCTAACCCTAGCGGAAGCTCGCCAGTTCATTGTTGAAGCTTGGCGCGAAAGGGGTGGCGGCGCGTGAGCATGCTGACAAACGTAACCCTTGGGCAGTACTTCCCTGGCGCAAGTGTAGCCCATCGCCTCGACCCCCGCACCAAACTCGGGATGTCGTTCGCCTACATCATGGTTCTGTTTATCGCGACGAGTTGGCTTTCCTACTCGGTACTGGGGTTAGCATCGCTACTGGTTGTCTGGCTGTCTCAAGTTCCGGTGAAGATGGTGCTGCGGGGGTTGCGGCCCATTTTGATGATTTTGTCGCTCACCGTGGTGCTGCACGTGTTTACGTCCCGCGAAGGCGTAGAGCTCGTGTCGTTGTGGTTTGTGCGCATCTATTCAGGCGGCGTAAGACAGGGGTTTCTCCTTGCCTTCCGCTTGGTGTTGCTTGTGCTGTCCACGTCAGTCCTGACGTTAACTACCTCCCCCATTGCCTTAACCGATGCCCTTGAGGTGGCTCTAAGACCCCTACGGCGATTTGGCGTGCCTGCACACGAACTGGCCATGATGATGACGATCGCCTTGCGCTTTATCCCTACACTCCTAGAAGAGGCGGAGAAGATTATGAAAGCGCAGCTCGCGCGTGGCGCAGACTTTGAGAGCGGGGGCTTGCTTAAGCGAGCGAAAAGCTTGCTGCCCCTCCTGATACCACTCTTTATCTCGGCCTTTCGGCGCGCAGATGAACTGGCGATGGCTATGGAGGCGAGGTGCTACCGCGGCGGCGAAGGTCGCACCAAGTACAAGATCCTCAAGTATTCCAGTCTAGACGCTTACGCCGTGGCAAGTTTTGTGGTAATCAGCGCTGTGGCGCTAGCCCTATGAAAGTAAAGCTTACCCTCGAGTACGACGGTACAGACTTCGCGGGATGGCAGGTGCAGCCCAAACAGCGTACCGTACAGGGCACACTAGAAGACGCGCTGTATCGCCTAACGGGTCACACGGTGAGTGTCGAGGGGGCAGGGCGCACCGACGCAGGTGCCCATGCTTTGGGGCAGGTGGCGAGCCTGAGCCTCACGACAAGCATTCCCGCTCTGAAGTTAGCGGTCGCCCTAAACTCGATTCTGCCGGAAGACGTAAAGGTGCTCTGGTCAGAGCAAGTACCGGATAGCTTTCACGCGAGGTTTTCCGCTACGGGCAAAGTCTATCGCTATGTGCTCTTGCTGCGCTACGGCCCGAGTCCAATACTCCGCCATCGAGCTTGGCAGATTGGCACTAAGGTCGATGTAGAGGGGATGGCAGAAGCATTACCGCTTTTCGTGGGGACGCACGACTTTAAGGCGTTTTGCGCGAGTGACAGCAGCGTCACGACCACCGTGCGCACCATAAACGATGTGAAACTTAAGCGAGAAGGCGACACGCTTGCGGTAGAATTTAATGGGAATGGGTTTCTCTACCGCATGGTGCGAAACATGGTAGGAGCGCTCGTCGCCGTAGGCAAATGCCGAGCTACTGCGGCAGATATCTCACAGGCCTTGACCAGCGGTCGCCGTCCGCTCGCCTTTACCACCGCCCCCGCCCACGGGCTGTATCTCGTGGCGGTAGAGTACAACCCGTTTGCAGCCATTGACAAGCTCGACTTGTAGGTATAAAATACTCGGTGGTTCGATTGAGCCTCGAACCACCCGAGTGCGTTGTCTAATATGCAACCTAGTAGGAGGGAACCCATGCGCAGCACATTTATCGCCAAGCCGGGAGAGGTAGAACGTAAATGGTGGGTAGTTGACGCTACCGGCCATTCGCTCGGACGCCTCGCTAGCGAGGTCGCCGCTATTTTGCGCGGCAAAACAAAGCCCGAGTTCACACCGCATCTCGACACAGGCGATTTTGTTATTGTTGTAAACGCGGAAAAGGTCAAGCTTACAGGTAACAAGCTTGCCGACAAAAAGTATTACCGGCATTCCGGTTACCCCGGTGGTTTTCGCGCCACACCTTACGGGGAACTAATGCGTACCAAGCCCGAGTTTGTGATTGAAAAGGCCGTCAAAGGCATGTTGCCCCATAATACCCTCGGCCGCACACAAGGCAAGAAGATGAAGGTCTATCGTGGGTCGGAGCACCCGCATGCCGCGCAATTGCCCGCCGTGTGGACGCTCAAAGGTTAGGAGAGGAGGATAAGGCATGGCTAGTATTCAGTTCCGCGGAACAGGTCGCAGAAAAACTGCGGTAGCACGGGTGCGTTTGCTCCCCGGCTCCGGCAGCATCATCATCAACAAGAAGCCGATTGACGCGTACTTTGGGCTGGAAACACTTAAGCTCATTGTTCGTCAGCCCCTCGTCCTCACCAACACCGCCGGTAACTACGATGTTATCGCTACGGTGCACGGTGGCGGCATCTCCGGTCAAGCTGGTGCCATCCGGCACGGCATCGCCCGCGCCCTGACGGTGCAGGATGCAGAGTCCCGCCCCGCGCTAAAAAAGGCCGGGTTGCTCACGCGTGACCCCCGTATGGTTGAACGCAAAAAGTACGGCCTCAAAAAGGCTCGCCGCGCACCCCAGTTCTCGAAAAGATAGACCGACTCCGAGACCGAACACAAACGAGTCCTCCCCTTTATGCAAGGGAGGACTCGTTCCGCTTCGTCCCTAATGCTGCTTAGAGCCTCCAATTGGTCTGGTAGTCCCTCGGTAGCAGGGTGTCAGATAAATTAGCCCGCACCATTTCGATGGGCATAAGGTTGCCTGCAATATGCTGGCATGAAACTCCTTCAGGGTCATGCGGCCGACGGCTATAAGTTCTCTATGCAGGGCACGAATCTGAATGGCACCAATCATATAGGCAGCTTGGTAGAGCGGGGGGTAGTTGCCGTTAAAGGAGCGGCGCACCTCTCCGGTGGCGGTGTGGCGGTCGTGTCCCACCGTTTCCACTAAGAATTCTATGCACTCCTCAGGGCCCCACTCGCCAATGTGGAAGTTCAGGGAGAAGATGATGCGCGCAGAGCGGTGTGTCCGCCAAAACAGCATACCCGCTCGGTTTTCGGGGGTAACAGGGAAGCCTTCCAGTCCGCGCCAAGTCCCATATCCCTTGCGGCTCGCTTCCATTCATCCATGCACCAGGCCAGTTCCTGCTTTGCAATGCTGGTGAGCTCGCTTGGGGTGTAGGGGATCATTTCGTGCTCGAGATCTACCGCCAGTCCCTCTCGGCCAATGGGGTCGCCAATAAGGGGCTCATCTTCCCCGGGCTTGACCTCGACAAGTGTCTCTCGCAGGAAACGGTGGTAATTGTCCAGTGCAGTGATAAGGGAGGCGTAGGGGGTACGGTTCCACCAGCTAAAGTATGGGTCATACCCATCGTAGAACTTGAACCAGTCATCCAGCACCTTTTTTAGATCAGCGATACGATTGGCGGCCCTCTGGGCAACGCTTCTCTTTGCAGTGCCGGCCTCTGCAAACTCCGCAGTCGTTTTTATGAGCTTCCTGTGCATCTCAGTAAGGGCTACTGCGGTTGCGCCCGCGTCCAGTGGTTCAAACTGGCGGCGGTTCTCTTGGAGGGCCGCAACATCTTCGATGATAGGTAGTAGGTTAGCTATCTCGC
>QLUS01000179.1 GCA_018725535.1 Bacillota bacterium | reverse complement strand
TGCATCGCGCTTGGTTCATTTACCTTTACCATGACTGCGCTTCCCGGTACACCGCAGATTCAAAACCTTATCCCGATGGAATTCTTTAAGACACAAGCTACCGCAGCTCCTATTATGGGCATTGCCGCCGGTCTTGTACTGATGTTTGGCGGATACTTCTACATGGTCTAGAAAGAAAAGCGTCTCACCGCAGCCGGCGATGTCTTTACGGAAGGTAAAGACTCCGTAAAAGGCGTCGACGCAGCGAAGCTACCTAGCCCCTATCTGTCCTTCCTTCCCTTAATCACGGTGGCAGCCACGCTGAATCTGCCGTTCATAAAGTTCCCGCCCATTCTCGCTCTGCTCTCCGGCATTGTCGTGGCTATCGCCATTAACCCCAGCATCTTTAAGAAACTGGTCACCACAATCAACGCTGGCGCGAACGCTTCGCTGATTGCGATTATTAACACCAGCGCGGCGGTTGGCTTTGGCATGGTAGTGCGCGCTACGCCCGCCTTTAAGGCATTGACTGAAGCACTTATGGAGCTAGGCGGCAACCCACTTATCTCGATAGCGGTAGTGGTGAACGTGCTCGCCGGTGTCACTGGCTCAGCATCAGGGGGCTTGGCCATCGCGCTTAGGGCTCTTGGAGCAGAGTATATGGCCATAGCACAAGCGACGGGCATCAACCCAGAGGCGTTCCATAGAATCGCTTCGCTGTCCTCCGGGGGCTTAGACACCCTGCCGCACAACGGCGCTGTGCTTACTTTGCTTGCCGTCACCAGCTTGACTCACAAGGAGTCCTACAACGACATTTTTGTCGTGTCCGTAGCAGTACCAGTCCTTGCAACTATTGTTGCGATTGTTCTGGGCAGCATGGGTCTAGTTTAGCCCTAGCCCTAGGTCAACACAGCGTTTCCCAAACTGCAGGTTGCGAGTGATGGCAAGAAGGAGGCAAACTCCTTTCTGCCTCTCGCTCTGAGTAAATGTAAGGAGGTACCTCATGAGACTAAAAGAGAAAGTCGCTATCGTTACAGGCGGAGGGCGCGGGATTGGCGAAGCTACGGCTAAAGCTTTCGCGCGCGAGGGTGCAAAGGTTGTCGTGGCTGACCTAAACCAAGCGGATGTCGAGCGCACAGTAGCAGAGATCAACGGAGCTGGCGGAAGGGCAATAGGGTTTGTTGTGAATGTCACGGACCGGGGCAAGGTCGAGGAACTGGTGCAAACCGCCACCAGCAATTTTGGCAGGCTCGACATTCTGGTAAACAACGCAGGCATCACAGCGGACAACACCCTCGCCAAAATGACTGAAGCGGAGTGGGACCGGGTGATTGACGTAAACCTCAAGGGCGTATTTAATTGCGGTCAAGCTGCAGCCAAGGTAATGGTGGAACAGGGCGGCGGCGTTATCCTTAACGCTTCGTCGGTCGTTGGCATCTACGGCAACTTCGGTCAGACCAACTATGCGGCCACCAAATGGGGCGTAATCGGCATCACCAAGAGCTGGGCTAAGGAGCTTGGACGCAAGGGCATCAGGGTTAACGCCGTCGCCCCCGGCTTTATCCTGACGCCCATGACCGACAAGATGCCGGAAAAAGTGCTGGAAATGATGAAGGACAAATCCCCGCTTAAGTCACTCGGCTACCCTGACGATATCGCTGCCGCATATCTGTATCTAGCCTCGGATGAAGCCCGCTTTGTCACAGGGACAGTCCTAAGTGTTGACGGCGGCCTAGTTCTGTAATCGAAGAAGGAGAAGAAGAAGAAATGGCTAGAGTTTACTTAGTAGCTGCAAAGCGCACTGCCATTGGCTCGTTTAACGGAGCTTTAGCTGTGGTCCATCCCGCCGAGCTGGGCGCAGTGGTAGTCAAGGACCTCCTGCAGACGACAGGCATTCCTGCCGCCGATGTCGACGAAGTTATTGTCGGCAACATTCTCCCGGCTGGACTCGGGCAAGGGCTGGCACGTCAAGTGTCGATCAAAGCAGGTCTCCCGATTTCCGTCCCCGCCTATAGCTTAAACATGGTGTGCGGCTCTGGCATGAAGGCATTGTTTAACGCCTACGCCAACGTCAAAGCCGGACTACACCACGTTGTTGTTGCCGGCGGCACGGAAAATATGTCGATGTCCCCTTATATTTTGCCTAACGCTCGTTCCGGGTTTAGGATGGGTCACGTGCAAGCTCTTGACCATATGATTAGCGAAGCGCTTACAGACGCTTACAACAACGTGCATATGGGGATCACCGCCGAGAACATTGTCGAAAAACATGGCATCTCGCGGCAAGCGCAGGATGACTTTGCCTTTAACTCGCAGAAGAAGGCCCTAGCGGCTATGGATGCCGGGCGCTTTAAGGATGAAATTACCCCAGTGGAGATTAAAGGCCGCAAAGAAACCGTTGTCGTCGCGCAAGACGAGTATCCTAACCGTAGTGCGGCCGCCGACAAGTTTGCGGGGCTCCGCGCGGCTTTCAAGAAGGATGGCACCGTCACAGCTGGCAATGCCTCTGGGATTAACGACGGCGCGGCATTTACCATCGTGGCGTCAGAGCAGGCTGTCGCAAAGTACGGTCTCACGCCTTTAGCTGAGATTGTTGGCATCGGGCAAGGCGGCGTAGAGCCATTGGTCATGGGTCTTGGGCCTGTACCGGCTATTTCCGCGGCATTAAAGCACGCAGGGCTTGCTTTGGCCGACATGGACCTCTTGGAACTCAATGAAGCTTTTGCCGCACAGTCGCTTGGCGTTGTCAAAGAACTCAGCGAAGAGCATGGCATCAGTCAAGCGACCATCCTAGCTAAGTGCAACGTTAACGGTGGTGCCATTGCCCTCGGTCATCCCGTGGGAGCGTCGGGCGCGCGCATCATCACTACCCTAGCGCACGAAATGAAGAAGCGCGACTCTAAGCTCGGCCTCGCCTCGCTGTGCATCGGCGGCGGCATGGGCACGGCGATTGTCCTAAAGAAGGTCTAGCAGCCCGACACAGCACGCATTTTGCCAACAGGTGGGCGGCGCAAGCGCTTGCCCACCTGTTGCTTTAGCCTACAGTCGATGCTATACTACTCCTGTCGCAATTCAACCGTGCCGAGATGGCGGAATGGCAGACGCACTTGACTCAAAATCAAGCGTCCTCTGGATGTGAGGGTTCGAGTCCCTCTCTCGGCACCA
>QLUS01000178.1 GCA_018725535.1 Bacillota bacterium | reverse complement strand
TTCTTTTTGTAACACCCCTAGCAACACTCACGCTTCGCCCCAAACAAACTTTACAATGGCAGCCAGATACGCATCAAAATCCGACAAGTTCTTCATAATGATTCTATGTACTTCTTCGCGGGACACCTCGTCGTACATATGCACCACGCGGTTACGAAACCTAGTCATGTTAACTAGCGCCGCGACTTGGTCGCCCGGGACTATGCCTGCACTCTCGAGCAGCAGGATCACCTCGCGATATGTTTTTGGCGTGCCTAGTTGCTCGCGCGTCACGATGTGTTGCGCAATGTCCAGCACGGCTTCAATTGAGATCTGCAGCATCCGTGTAGCGGCGTGAAAAAGAATGGTGTTTTCGACGAAATCGCGCTCTGACACGCGGGCAATGTCCCGCAAATCGGCGACGTTTGTCTTAATTAGCTGAATCTTCTCGCGTATGCGATCTTTATTCACCACGCAAGTAACCCTCCCTTAGGACATTGTCGTAGTCGGCATACATGGCGTCAAGGTCAATCTTAAAATCAGCAAAACGCTTGCACACGAATTCGTGAAAATCCTCGAGATACAGGCCCTTCTTGCACAAGAGACGGCCTGTGGCCAGCACCTCAAACTGCAGGGTAATCGGCACGCTGTTGAGCACTACCAAGTTCGTGTCTTCCTCGTCGGTAAGTGCGGATAGCTCTACTCCAATACTGCTGGCCAACTCAGAGCGCAAATCGCTGCCGGGGACAAGCAGTACCGCAATGTCAAGGTCGCTAAGGGGGTTCTGATACTTCGTGCCATAAGAGCCAAAAATGAAGGCCGCAGCCACACTTGGGTGCGCGTCAACATAGGCTCGCAGGCGCTCAATGCGTTCGTCTATGTCTATTTTCTTGAGCGTCTTGCTTAACCTAGCCACAAGCCACCCTCCTTACCAGTTACGCTGGGGACGGTTCTTTTTGTTCCACTCACTCGTCGTCCTGCATTGCTTGCCAGACTCGCCGATGAGAAGTCTCAAGCAGCTCGGCTGCCTGACGCAGCGACAGCCCAGCGCCCTGCGTCAAACGCATCACAATGTCCGCAAAAAACTCTGGGTTGGAGAGCAAGTGCTGCCTACGCTCAATGCCCTTCTCCCGGCAAAAGTCCTCAAGCAGCTGCGCGGCCCGCTCTCTGCGAAGCATCTCTAGGTCCTCTGGTATCTCAAGATGCTCCGTGGAGTCGGGCAGGGCGTGAAACTCCGCATAGCTCGTTAAATTGCCGCCAAACAAGGCTAGGACAAACGCTCTTTGTTCCTCGCTGATAAATTGAGCTCCGTTACAGTACTCCCCATAGCTACTCCACTCATAAGCCGCGGCGCTCTTGACGATCTTAGCCTTCACCGGATTCAGATGGATATAGCGTAGCGCGCCTAGCAAATGGGCGTCATCTTCGATGCATTCACTGCGGAAGCGGTCGCCAAAAACAGGGCCTATGCGCTGATGCCGTCTATTGTAGCGAGCCGCAAACTTGAGAGTTATGATCTTTATGGTCCTAGACAAGGCCAATCGCTCGGCCTTAACGAGCATGTGCACGTGATTGCCCATAATGCACCAGCCCGCAAGGTCAATGAGTTTTTCACTCTGCTGCTCGCTCAGTAGCCCTAGGAAGATGTGCTTGTCCTTATCCTGCTCGAAGAGAAAGTCGCGATTGATACCCCGCAGCATTACATGGTAATACTCCGTGCTACTTTCTTGGCGTGCCTGTCTAGCCATGATCTACCACCTCAACGGCAGGATACCACAGGTCGGCCCCTAGAAGCAATAAGAACCGTCCTTTGCTCCAAAAAGAACCGTCCGCATCGTTGCTCTCATTGTTGCTTAGGGGGCGGGTTCGAGGCGGACGCGCACGGTGAGGGTGGTGGTGCTGCGACGGACGACAAGCTCGGCCGTGCCGCCGATGCCGGTTGCGGTGATGAGTTCGCGCATCTGCTCGAAATTTGTTATCTCTGTGCCGTTGTAGCGGACGATGACGTCGCCTAAGCGCAGCCCGGCCCGAGCGGCTGGGCTGTTAGGCACGACTTCAATAAAGACGCCGGCATTGACCGTGAGCCCATACCGAGCGGCCAAACTTGGGGTGACAGTCGTGCCGCGAATGCCCATCCAAGGACGGATGACTCGCCCATGCTCGATAAGCTCTCTGATGATGGGTCGAGCGACATTGATGGGGATAGCGAAGCCCATGCCTTCGATACCGCCGGCGGCGATTTTGGCTTGGTTAATGCCGATTATCTGCCCGCGCGAATTGGCTAAAGCACCGCCTGAGTTGCCGGAGTTGATGGCGGCATCGGTCTGAATGACACGGAACGTGACGTCGTCCATGGTCAGAGTGCGCTCCACCGCGCTAATAATCCCGGCAGTCACGGTGCGCTGAAACTCAAGCCCTAGGGGGTTGCCAATGGCTACCGCCAGCTCCCCTACAATTAGGGTGCTGGAATCCCCGAATTCGGCGACGGGGAGGGGACGGTGCGTTGGCGGCAGGGCATTGACATCAATTCGCAGTATGGCAAGGTCTGTCCGCGCGTCGGCACCCACCAACTGCGCAGGTACCTGAACGTTGTCAAACAGCACCACGGATATCTCAGCCGCGCCGCTTACCACGTGCTGATTGGTGACAATAAGGCCAGTGGGATCAAAAATGATGCCACTGCCCGTGCTCTGCTGCTGTTGCATGCCAAAGAAGCCCGGCACGCGTGATCGATTGACCACACCCACGACTGTAGGGCCAACCCTCTGCGCGACCTGAGCGACCGCTCCGGCAGCAATTTGTTCGGTCAAGGGATTGGAACCTGTAAGGCTAGGTTGTGTGAGATTGGTCCCTAGTGCACTAGGCGGGTAGGGAATGCGCCTCCCATACAGGAAGGTCGGGCCGATGTAAGCTCCCATTACGGCGCCAAACAAAGCGGCCAGCACACTGACTACAACTAACGCCACTACTGAAGGGCGGCGGCGCGAGTAGCGTGGCGACTGAAACTCGTTGTACTCACTCATGTGATTGCTCCCTTCTGAGAGTACCTATAGTATATCGAGTACCCCTAGTATATCTCCTACTTACCGCGCATTGCGACGACAAGTGTGAAAAAAGCGTATTAAAGACGTGGGGCAGGAAACAGGACGAAACGTGAAGCAAAAGGCTC
>QLUS01000177.1 GCA_018725535.1 Bacillota bacterium | reverse complement strand
GGGACGGAGCCTATTGCTTCACAGCCGCCAAACTGCTAGAATCAAGAAACAAGAAACAAGAGGCAAGATTCAAGAGAGCAGGGAGGCGAGCCTATGCCTAGGCAAGCGCGCGAGATCAGCCCCACTGGTTACTACCATGTCATGATGCGCGGCATCAATCGCGACTTTATCTATCAGTCAAACGGAGAAAAGGCCTATTTCGTCAGAACCCTAAAAAAGGCTGCCGAGCTAAGCATCGCCGCCTACTGCGTGATGGACAATCATGTTCACCTCGTAGTCCAGGCTGAGCCAGACGCGCTTATGCACGCCATACGCACGCTCAACCTGAAATACGCCATGTGGTACAACTCGCTCCACGACCGAGTAGGGCACGTGTTTCAGAACCGCTACAGGAGCGAAATCATTGCGAGCGAAGCGCACTTGCTACACGTCATCCGCTATATACACAACAACCCCGTAAAGGCTGGCCTAGCTCACGACGCCAAGCAGTACACATGGAGTAGCTTCCGCGAGTATCTAGGCAATCTCGATGTCGTTGCCCCCGCGCAGCAGCAGTTCGTCCTAGGCCTAGTATCAAGGGGGCTAGAAGGGTTCACCGCATTTCACGGTGAACCAGACCCACACGAGTACTTGGACACAGATGAGGATGTCGCGCGGCAAAGAACAAACCACGCTCAAGCTGTAATCGAGGATTACTGCAGAGCTCACGCCATCATGGACCGCTCTTTTTTAAAACGGAACCCCGAGCATATGGAAAGCCTAATCAGCGAACTGATACAGCGAACTCTATTAAGCCATCGCAAGATAGCGGCCCTGCTAGAGGTCAGTGCTAACATTGTCCACCGTACCAGTTTGGCGCAGCAGGAGCAGACGTATTGGCGAGGGCAGCACGGGAATAGGATGGGTCAGGAATATCAACGTGAAGCAAAAGGCTCCGTCCCTTTTGCTTCACGTAGCTTTAGATTGGGCTGGCGTGCTGCCAAGGCATGCAGTTCCTGAGTGAAGCCTGTTTTGCTAAACAAGGCGTAATGCTCCTGCCTGTTGCCTAAGTGCCACTTTACAGCGGCAGACTTTTGTCGTAAGGCGTAGAACACGTCCGTGTCGACTGGGTTTGCGGAGTATTTGCACTCGCCAAAGAGGATGTCCCGCGTATCTTCATTGAGCGCCACAATATCGATTTCCTCGCGGTCGTTCCACCAGCGACCCACTTTCTGCTGCTTAAAAAAAACACCCTCACCGCCGTTGGCCTCCGCTACCCATTCCATGCAAATTCGCTCAAAGACATGGCTGACATGGTTAAAAACAAACCCCTCATGCAGCTTCCCCAGTACGTAGCCTAAGTTCTGCATTTCGATTTGACTGCGATAGGGGAAAACAAACCTAAACCAAAAAGCGATAAAGTTGTCACGCAGGAAGTACAGCCCTCGCTTGCTTTTCTCGGGATTGGACTCCGTGACCGGGACTTGGCGCTCCACTAGGTCTAGGTTGATTAGCGTTGCCAAATACTCCGTGAGTTTGTTTTGTGTTATCCCGAGCGAGGCGGCTAAGTGACCTAATTTGTGGTTGCCGTGGGCGATGCGCTTGACAATCGACAGATAACGAGAGGGCTCAGAAACCTCGCGCTCTAAGAGAAAAATCGGTTCCTCATAGAGATAGCCTTGCGGAGTGAGGATGTTCTCACAAATCCTCTGGTAGATGTCACTTCCGCCGCGAAAGACCTCCACATACTTCGGCACTCCTCCCGTGACGGCATAGTGCTCAATCAGCTGTGTAGCCTGCATATCCGGGAAGAATTCGTGGTAGTAGCGAAATGGGATTTGTCTCATGCGTAGCTGTCCCGTGCGGCGACCATAAAGTGGGCTGTCATAGGCAAGCGTTTGGCTGTACATCATGGTAATAAGCGATCCGCATAAAATTAGCATAATGTTGGCGTCTTTAAGGCGCTCGTCCCATATTTTTTGCAGCACGGAAGGAAAGGCCCGATTAGCCTTACCAAGGTATTGAAACTCGTCAATGGCGATGACCTTCTTGGTCGTAGGGCTGTGCTCGCACAGCGCATCAAACAGGTCGTTCCAGCTAAAGCCGCCGCCCTTGGCCAGCAGCGCATGACCGGTGAAGGCCGCAGCTTGCGCTTGGAATCCGCGTACGTTCTCGGCGTCAGCCTCTTCGGTTGCTAGGTAGTACATCCCCGGCTTGCCCTGCAGGAACTCACGTAAGACGTGCGTCTTGCCAAGACGCCTGCGCCCATAAACAATCACAAAAGAAGATCCCGGTCGCGCGTACTCCGCCTCAAGAAACCTAAGTTCTTCAATCCTATCCACCGTCTTCATGCAAACACCCCCGCGATTATTATAACCCAGATTATAATAATGCGATACTGAAAACAGTGAAGCAAAAGGCTCCGTCCCTTTTGCTTCCTTTTGCTTCTCAGCGGCGGCCGACGGCGGCGGCGTAGACGACGAACTGTTCTTTGCCGTCAAGCCCAAGTAAGGCGTTTAGCGCGTCGTCGTGATACGCACCGACCGCACACATCCCTGCGCCAATGGCCTCGCAGGCTAGGTGCAGGTTTTGGCATACATGGCCCGCGTCAAGCAAGACGTATCTATACGCCCGCTCGCTGTACCGCCACTCCGCGCGGTAGATATCCGCCGCCCAAAAGAAGCTCACCGCCGCATCCCCCACAAAAGGCTGCTTATAGCACGCCTCAGACAGTTTTTCGCCCCAGCCTGCGCTAGTGTCAAGCAGTACCAGTTGATGTCCAATCGCCTTGTATCTATAAATCCCCGGCACTAACCACTCTACCCTGTGCACCCACAAGTAAGTCTCAAGCGGATGGCGGGATCCAGCCGAAGGCACGGTGCGAAGCGTCGCCGGCCTGCTGGTTACACGCTTAACGCCCTGTGTGGTCCAGAGCAAGTAAGTAAGCTCTTTTAGCGACAGCCACCCATCCGAGAACTTGCGCGTGCTTTTGCGGTTCTCAATTGCCACGAGCAAATCAATCGGCGGTATAGCTAGCTCCTCGGGGGCCGGCAGCTCAATCACCAATTTCCCCGCCTCAATCTTCCGATCTAACGGCGGCTGCGGCAGCTCCTTTTCCTGATCAGATGCCACACTGTACTGGTACTTCGTCTTCTCAATAAACTCTTGGCCTATGATGCTTTTGAATTTGTCCATGGCGAT
>QLUS01000176.1 GCA_018725535.1 Bacillota bacterium | reverse complement strand
CACCCCCACCAGACTCCCCACCAGGAACCCCGCCACAAAAAAGGGGAATTCACACCACAGCGGGCACGGTGCAGGACCATTTTGTCCGCGGCGGGATGCCGAGCAGCGGAGTTAACGCTGTGGGCAGCGGCACGGCAACCGCTATTTTTGGACGAACTTTGACTTACTACTATAGAGCTGTAGGCGTAACCACCTTCCCTACTTTCCCGACGGAGTGGTACGAGGAGTACGGTGTTTTCGGTCCGCCGCGCAGGTTAGGACTTGTGCGGGAGCGATTTTCCCGCATCTCCGGCAAATATCCTTCCATCTTAACCCCAGGAAATGACATCGGCTACGATTGGTTTGTGCGCGGCACCCAACCCCGCCCGGAAAACCCGTGTGATATGCACGTTATGGTTGCCATCTGTACGGAGTCTAACGCCCTTGCAGGTCCATACTGCCCGCCTGCATCAGTTGTGATGCAGCTCCGTGTGCGTCGGGAACCTTATGCTGAGCTATTTGACGGCACAGGTAATAGACTACACCCCCGCGACCACAGCCAGCAGGTGCCATTTGAACAGTGTCCTGTACACCGCGCGCCGCAGGGCAACGGCGGCAACGGCAGTCCTCCTCCCCCGAGTGGCCAGTAAGCGAAAGTCCCCGTGAGAAACCACGGGGACTTAACTTATCGCTTGAGATCTACTACTGTCACACCGGAGCCGCCCTCATTGGCCTGCCCTAAGCGATGGCGCTTGACAGCAGGGTGGGTATTGAGAAAATCTCGTATCCCCTCTCGCAGAGCACCCGTCCCTTTACCGTGTATGATCTGCACCTGCCCAAGGCCCCGCAACAGCGCGCTGTCAAGATACTTGTCCACTTCTTGCACGCCCTCTTCCACTGTGTGGCCGCGCAAGTCTAGTTTGAGCTTTACATTGTGGGCAGCAAAATCTACGGTGTGAAAACCAGTGCGCTCCGGAGATTCCCGTTTTTTCCCTTCACTTACCTTCCTAAGGTGTTTGACTTCAACCTGAGTACGCAGAGCGCCTAACTGCACCGTAACGCCACCGCCTGCCAGCACTTCTAGGACCTTTCCCCGCTGGTTAAGGTGCAGTATGAGAACATCGTCCCCCACGGCGATAGGTCCCTCCGGAGGAGCTATGGCAGCAGGCACAGCTTCTTCTTCGACTTGCTCGCTAACTTCGCGCGTGATTTCCCGCTGGCGCTGTCTAACTCGCTCGATTGTCTGTGTGAGCTCCTGCGTTGCTCCTTCCTTCTCGGCCTGTTTTAACGCCTCAATTAGAGCGTCAATCTTATGCTTGGCGCGGCGTACCAGCATCTTGGCCTCTTCGGAAGCACGTCTCTGTATTTCACGCACTTTTTCCTGCTGCAGTTTGGCGTGTTGCTCTGCCTCCCTAAGTTGTGTTTCTGCTTGGCGCTGTTTGACAAATGCTTGCCTTAATGCCTCGTCCGCTTCTTTTCGGCTCGCTTCCAGACCGCGAATCAGATCTTCGACCTTCAAAGCTTCGTGCGTGAGATAACGGCGTGCCAAATCAATGACGCTTTTGTCGAGGCCTAGACGCGCGGAAATCTCGAAGGCATTGCTCTTGCCAGGCAAACCAATGGTCAGGTGAAAGGTTGGGCGCAGCGTCTCTACGTCAAACTCCATGCTGGCGTTTTGCACACCGCGCTTTGTGTGCGCGTAGGCCTTAAGCTCGCTGTAGTGCGTGGTAGCGACCACATGCGTGCCCCGCGCCAGAAACGAGTCGATAATGGCCATGGCTAAGGCCGCGCCTTCCGTAGGGTCTGTGCCCGCACCGAGCTCATCAAGCAGCACTAACGAAGTATAATCAGCGGCGTCAATAATCTGGATTATGTTTGTCATGTGCGAGGAGAATGTGCTGAGACTTTGTTCGATGCTTTGTTCATCGCCAATGTCCGCATAGACGCTCTCGTACACCCCTACTTGACTGCCCTCTGCCGCAGGAATGTGCAGACCACATTGCGCCATCAGGGTGAGTAGGCCAATTGTCTTGAGCGTAACCGTCTTACCACCCGTATTTGGACCGGTAACCAAGAGAACCGAAAAAGTTTGGCCTAGGCGTACATCGATTGGACTTACGTCCTCACTGGGTATTAAGGGGTGTCTAGCCTGAAGAAAATTCAGGGAGTTATCGTGGCTTAAAACGGGCCTCGCGGCGCGCATCTCGTAACTCAGTCTACCTTTGGCGAGGGACAAATCTAGCCAAGCGAGAACCTCGAGATTCCCGAGAATTATCTGGGACTGTTCGGCTACGCTCGCGCTCAGCTCGCGCAAGATCCGCTCTATTTCTTGGCTCTCCGCCGCTTGATACTGGCGGAGCTTGTTGTTTAATTCCACTACTGCCATCGGCTCAATAAACAGCGTTGCTCCGCTCGCGGACTGGTCATGGATAATGCCTGGAATCTGGGCTCTATACTCAGACTTGACCGGCAGCACATAGCGGTCACCACGTACCGTCACCAGCGCCTCCTGCAGGTATTTCTGCACAACAGAGGACCGCAGCATCCCCTCTAGCTTTTGTTTTACCTCGCGCTGCGCCTGCCTGATATCCCCACGCAAACGCTGCAGTTGTGTACTGGCGCGGTCTAGCACCTCGCCATCTTCGCCAATCGCTGTTAAGATGTGGTCCTCCAAAGAGCGCAAGGGAATTAGCCGCGCGGCGTGCGTGGCCAAGAGCGGGTATAGGCTGATGCGTTCAGCAAAGAAGCGGTGCGCGCGCCGTGAAATGGCCAGAACGGCAGCCAGAAGCCACAGATCTTCCCCATTTAACACGGCACCGATAGCTGCGCGACGCACTGCCGGGCGCACATCTGTCAGTCCCCGCAAGGGGAACTCCTCTGTACGCACAACAGTGCGCGCTTCAGCCGTCTCATCCAGCAAACGGCCGATTTCCTCGCGTTCAGTAACCGGTAGCAGCCCTTCCGTGAGCTCGCGTCCTAGCCCTGACGAGACATGCTTACATAGCATTGTCTTAACTTTATCTAACTCCAGCACCCGCAAGGTGCGTTCGTTCATGCAAATCCACTCCCTTTGCATCACCCTCCGGAGCCTTTTACTTCAGAACGAAGCAAAAGGCTCCGTCCCTACTGCTTCATCTGATGATGCCGCGAATTTCGGCGGTGAGTGCGGGGCTTAGGTTAAGAACGGCACTGACCACACTCGAG
>QLUS01000175.1 GCA_018725535.1 Bacillota bacterium | reverse complement strand
ACTAGAATCCTTTTATGCCTAGTTATGGTGATGCTGTGTGTGCCGCAAGCATACGGGATAGCTAGTCAACATCAGATTATACGCTTGCATGTCGTCGCCCACAACGATACGGCAGATGAACAGGGCATGAAGCTAGCCCTAAGAGATGTGCTGCTAGCGGAAGTAGACAAACTGCTTAGTGATGCCCAAAGCTCCCGGGATGCCACGACTGTCATCATGCAAAACCTGTCGCAGCTTGAGGCACTTGCCTCAATGAAACTGCAAAGTCTAGGTTCGCCGCACGGGGCGAACCTACTGTGGGGGAATTTTCTCTTCCCTACAAGGACATATCGTCAGGTTGTTTTGCCCGCAGGCGTATACCCAGCTCTCTACGTACGCATCGGCGAGGGGCAGGGGCGAAACTGGTGGTGCATTCCCTGGGGAAAATCGTCAAAATCGGTGTAGACGTCATTCTCGTTGACCTGCCAGTAGAGGACATGGCCTATAGAGAGGACGAAGCATAGACGCGCGCCTTGCGGTGCGCTTTTCTTTTACCCCCAAGATGTAGTAGGATACTGTACAAGAGGCAAAAAGCAAAAGGCAAAAGAATGGCCGCCAGCCGCCAGCCGCTAGGCACGAGAGTGGTTATCCGCTGTCCGCTTTGAGTGGGGGACTAAACAAGAATCAAGAATCAAAAATCAAATGATGTTGCGCGGTAGACTGTAAGCCGTAAGCCGCATATATGAGGAGAGGAACGGTGGAGCGAATGAAGTGTCCGTATTGCAGTCAGCTCGATAGTAGGGTGGTGGATAGTCGTCCCACTAGTGAGGAGAGTGCCATTCGTCGCCGCCGTGAGTGCCCTAAGTGCTTACGCAGGTTCACGACGTATGAGCGGCCTGAGGAACAACCGGTAGTAGTGATTAAGAAGGATGGGCGACGCGAGTTATTTAGTAGAGGGAAAATACTGGCAGGCCTGTTGCGTGCGTGTGAGAAGCGGCCCGTACCCCTCCAAGTGCTGGAGGAGACAGTGTCAGAAATCGAGGCGAGATTGCAACAAGAGAGCACTGCAGAGGTGCCTTCTAGCCGCATCGGGGAGTTAGTCATGGAAAAGTTGCGCCACATTGATGAGGTAGCCTACGTAAGGTTCGCGTCGGTCTATAGGCAGTTTACGGACATCAATAACTTCGTGGGGGAACTCGAGCGTCTGCTGCGCATTCGCTCCACATAGGGCGATCGCCACGGATCTACGTCAGCGGGGTGAATTTTTGCTCCTTAAGCAGGAGTAGCGTAACTTTTCCAGAAGTAAATACTGCGAGACTGCAAAGGAGGTGTGAGGTTTGAACGGGTTTGCCCATCATGCACCTTTCAGGCGCAGGAAACGTCGCTTCCGGCCTCTAAGACGCCTCTTACTCTTGCTTATCATCGTGGGGTTAGGATATGGGTTGTTTAGTTGCTCTCGTCTTGCCTATCGCACCTTATTCCCCGCACTACGTGTTCAGCCAGCGGTTTTGGCCAAGGCGCCTTTGCTCACCGGACGGGCTGTGGTGTTGCGTGATGAATTGGCTGTGGTAGCTGAGAGAGCGGGCCTGCTAAATCAGCTGCGTGAGCATGGTAGCAGTATATCCGCAGGGGAGATTGTGTTTGAAATCGTGGATGCGAACCGCTTAGCGTCAATTGACCGGCAGCTCGCGCATGAAGCGAAGCGCATGGCGACGAGCCAAGCGCAATCGCCGGAAGTAATCACGCATTTGCGCACGCAACTAACGGCTGCGCAGGCCGCGGTACGAGAGCTTGCCACGCGCTACGCATACTACCTTCGAGTAGGTGACAGCACAGAGGCCACACGGGCGTTCACTGAGTTGCGGGTTGCACACGGGAAGGCGCAAGCAAGCAGAGAGGAATATACTTTTGCTGCGCGGTCACTGGAGCAGTATGCTGCGCGGCGGGCAGAACTACAAAACCAGCGTCGGCAGGCTATCCTGTCTGTAACCTCACCTCTTGCGGGTGTTCTGAATTTCGCCTTAGACGGGTGGGAGAATAAGTTGCGGGTAGATGACTATGGTTTGCTTCCGCTCGCAACTGTCCGACAAGTAAACAGGAACCCAAGTGCGCTGGAAAACATGGACGCCTTGAAAGCGGGGCAAGTCATTGGCTCCATTATTGACCCAAGGAGAGTTGTCTTGCTGATGGAAGCAAGTTCTGTGGCGCTCGGGGGAGCGGTAGAAGTAGCGTATGGAGAGGTCGTTCTTACGGCCAGCGTGTTGTCGAGGGCAATAAACGACGGGACTGTAAGCGGCCTAGTCGCTTTGCGCGTGACGGATCCGCCTGTGTCACTCCTGACTACACGTATAGCGCAGGTTTCTGTGCAGCCGCAGGGAGAGATTCTCACCGAGATACCGCTCCGCGCCGTGCTGACTAGGGAAAATGGGGATATGGTGTATGTACAGACGGCCGACGGAGAGCTAGAGGAGCGCACGGTGCTTGTGCGTCAGAGGCGCGCCGGAATAGCCGTGGTGTCTGGTCTTGGTGCTCTGGAGTTAGTCGTGACCAACCCGAAGGCACTTCTGGCGGAGAGGAGGTAGCCATGAACCTGCGATTAGCTTCTCTGCTATCGAGGATCGAGAACTACCCCGGCGTGACAGTGGTAGCCGTCAGCAAAGAAGTCGGAGTTGAAGAGATCCGCCTAGCTTACGACCTCGGGTTCAAACATTTTGGCGAGAACCGGGTGCAGGCTGCACTGGCGAAGCAGGCTGCACTGGCAGTGCCGGTGAGCTGGCATTTTGTGGGAAGACTCCAGGCCAACAAGGTGCGGTTGGCCGCAGGTCGCTTTGCGCTGTACCATTCTTTGTCTAGTCTGCGCTTAGCAGAAGAGATGAGTCGCATAGCGTTGCGCGACGATGTCTGTTTCCCATGTTTAGTCCAAGTAAACGCTGCCATGGAACAATCGAAACAAGGTTTTGCGTCAGGTGAGGTCGCTAGCCTTCTCGCGTTGGTGGGCAACCTTCCCGGCGTTAAGGTGCTAGGCTTAATGACGATGGGGCCTAACACCGATGACCGTGTACTGATTCGCCGGGTGTTCCGCGAGGTGAGAGCTTTGTTTGACGAGCTCAGGCGCGCGCCGGTAGGCACAGCGTCTATGACTCACCTGTCGATGGGTATGAGCTCGGATTACGAACTCGCTCTAGATGAGGGTGCCACCATGTTAAGGATAGGC
>QLUS01000174.1 GCA_018725535.1 Bacillota bacterium | reverse complement strand
CCGGTTGACGGTGATGTAAAGCTTCACGTCTTCGATTTGCGCGGCATGCGTACGCCCAGCTCTAATGCCGGCTAGCTTTTCGCGCGGCGGAGCTTGACCTGTTGATTGCGCTGTTAGTTTATCCTGCTGCGCGCGTGCGTAGGTCAATAGCGCGTCATAAGTGAGGTTTTCTAAGTCACCTTGGCTCTCCACCTGCTCTAGCCGGCTGTTTAGCGGCTGGGCAGTTTTTGAGCCATCGCGGTACAAAGTGATCCCCTTGACGCCTAGCTTCCACGCCATGATATGTACGGCCTTAAAGTCATCTACTGTCGCTTCGCGCGGCAGGTTTACGGTCTTGGATATGGCTCCGGAGATAAGCGGCGAGAGCGCAGCCACCATCTCTACATGCCCACTAGGCGCGATGTAGCGTGTGCCGCTGCCATTGACAACTGCGGTGTCAAAAACAGCTAGGTGTTCGTCCTTAAGGTGAGGCGCGCCTTCGATTTTTCCGTCTGCGAGCTTGCCTTCCGATTGCCGCCCAATATAGACCAGAACCTCGCCCACTTGGTCAGGGGTGTAGCCGAGGTTTTGCAGGGCCACGCCGATCACCGGATTAACCAGCGTCATCATTCCCCCGCCCACCAGCTTCTTATAGACGACATGCGAGAAAAAGGGTTCAATTGATGTGGTTGCGCAATCCATGGCGAAAGAAATTGTGCCGGTTGGAGCGACGACGGAGACCTGCGCGTTGCGGTATCCGTGCGTGGCCCCAAGGCGAATGGCCTCGCGCCAACTCTCCTTAAGCGCCAAAGAGATTTCCTCATGCCCTATGGCTGCGAGCCTAGCATGGTCGACTCTTACGGGCTCATAGTGTAATGCTTCGTAGTCGCCGTCGAGAGCCCCCGCCACCCGGGCATGATTGCGGATGACGCGCAGCATGCTGTCTTGGTTAAGGGCATACTTTGCAAACGGCCCTACCGCACTTGCCATCCGCGCAGAAACCCTGTAGCTCTCGCCGGTGACTATGCCCACGAGCGCAGCGCTCAAACTGCGAGCCTCCGGCGAGTCATAAGGTAGCCCCAGCGCCATAAGTAGCGCCGCCAGATTCGCGACGCCAAGCCCCGTAGCCCGAAACATATATGTGCGCCGCGCAATGTCTTCTGTCGGGAATTGCCCCCCTATGATTGAGGCCTCGAGTACAAGTTGGTTTAGGGCAATCATATGGCGCAGTCCCGCGAGGTCGAACTTGCCGGTGCGCGGGTCGTAGAAGCGATACAGGTTCAGCGACGACAAATTGCAACTAGTGTCATCCAGAAAAGCATACTCGCCGCAAGGGTTAGTCGAGTTAAGCCGGTTATGTCGGGCATTAAGCTCACCGTCTTCGCCTGCCGGACAAGTATGCCAAGCATTAAAGGTATCCGTGAACTGCGGGGCAGGGTCAGCCACATAACAGGCCGAATCGTTAAAGAGCTCCCACAAGTGGGCAACCGGCACTTCGCGGTTTGCGCTCGGGTCTACACGTCCTTTGAGTAGAATCGTCTGCGCTGGGTCCTCGGGGAGCCGCAGTACTTTTCGCATGAAGTCATCCGTCAAGCGGATAGAGTTGTTAGAGTTCTGACCGGACACCGTTTCGTAGGCCTCACCGTCGATATCGGCGGAATAGCCCATTTTGGCGAGCGCACGCACCTTGTCTTCTTCGCGCGCCTTCCAGACAATAAAGTCCTCGATCTCTGGGTGGTCGATGTCGAGGCACACCATTTTGGCCGCGCGCCGCGTTGTGCCGCCGGACTTTATGCCGCCGGCGTTGCGGTCAAGCCCCTTAAGAAAACTCATCAAACCAGAAGATACACCGCCGCCGGAAAGCCTCTCCCCTTTTGCTCGCAGCGGAGAAAAATTGGTGCCGGTGCCCGAGCCGCCCTTAAACAGCTTAGTCTCGGTCACGTAATGCTCGGAGATCGAGTTCTTACCCATCAGTCTGTCTTCAATGGACAAGATAAAACAAGCCGAAGCCTGCGTGCGTGTGTAGTTATCGGGCGAGGCCACGACTTTACCTTGCTGGTGATCGTAGTAAAATAGGTCGTTAGGATTACCGGCGATGCCATAAGCTAGGGCTAACCCTGTGTTAAACCATTGCGGCGAGTTAGGCGCAAACATCTGGGTGAGGAGCCCGAAGGCTGCCTCGTCATAGAAGATTTGACGCTGGCTCTCGCCTAAGATACCTTCCTCTACTAGCGCTGCGCTCCAAAACGCGCACATGCGGTGCACGACTTGGCGCAATGACGTCTCGTGGCCGTTTCCCTCGCCCACGCCCGCTTTGCGAAAATACTTCGAGGCAATTATGTCGACGGCATTCTGCGAATAATGCGCGGGGAACTCAAGCCCGCGCATATCCGTCAGCACCTTGCCGCTCTTATGGTCTTTTAGCAGCACATCCCGCGTCGACCACTCAAACAAGTCGTAGACCGTTTTATCGCTCGCACCCTCTAGTGCAGTGGTGTAGTAGCGCTTTACAATTGGTGTGCTCTCTGTCATCAGTGCGCCTCCTTGCTACTGCTTCGCTTGCCTTAGTCTATATATTGTAGCATAGGGCGGGGCTGACTACTATATGCTGTGGAGAGTTATTGTCGCGTGGCAGGAATTTGGCGATGATTGGGGCATGTAATCCGTAGGGGCGCGTCTCGCCGTGCCCACTAAGACCCTCGTGTTAACGCCACAAAAATGATTCCTGGAGGTGTATCTTGTTAGGCAAGGATACGAACCGTCGCAGCATCCGTTTACCCGCATACGACTACGCGCAACCTAGTGCCTATTTCGTCACTATTTGCACGCATGACAAAGACAACGTGTTTGGGGAGGTGGCGGACGGTAAAGTACGACTGAGCGAATGGGGAGATATCGCAACGCGGTGCTGGGCTGACATTCCGGATCATTTCCCTTGTGTTTTGCTAGATGAATATGTGGTAATGCCTAATACTACAGCGAACTCTTATATCAGTTCCTTGACAACCTCATAACGGCATCCTTACCCTGACGTGGTCTACTACGATTTTAAAAAAGAGCTGGACATTGGAAACATTTCATGCGATAATGTTTCTAGGGGTTCGGTAACGACGGTAATTCAAGTAAACCAAGCAGGGTGAGCAGCAGTGGAAGCAACTGTTGTTATTGATTCGCGCCCTCTGGTCGGAAGTCTCAAAGAGTTCCAGCCAATCACGATCCACTTGGTAAATCATACAGCA
>QLUS01000173.1 GCA_018725535.1 Bacillota bacterium | reverse complement strand
GCCAGCGAGATACGACCGGCGACAACGTTGCCAAACGATACCCCGAAAGTCACCATCATCAGCCAGCGTCCCACGTGCGACACACCTTTGAGCGGCGCACTCTGCTTAATGGAGAAAATAAAGTACGTCAGTACCGCCAGCACGCCAAAGACCATGATGAAGTTGTCGAAGGTCTGATTGAGCAGGAAGTTGCCCGCTTTGTCGTGCGCGATAAAGTCAATCATCGAAGCTCTGGCCTGCAAAATACCTTGCGAATTCAGGGCGGTGAAGAGGGAGAGGCCGACGCCATTACCTACCAAGTAGGCAATCGGCCAGCGGCCGAGCCAAGCAAAGCCCTTTACAAAGCGAGCGTACAGCATTACACCGAGGATCAGCGGCACGACGAGGTGCCACGTGCCTTCTTTGGTCGTGAGTGGAACCCAGCCAAGGCGGAGGATATTGCCGATGGCCATCCCTAAGGTGTGGCCTGCGGCCGCGCCTACGAAAATATGCTCAGCTAAGCGGTATACTACATTTTCCTTATACAGGAAGGAGAATATAGACAGGGTGGCGGCAGCCATAACCCAATGCCATGGGTTTGTCGAGAACATATTGTCACCTCCTCAAATGTGGCGAGTCGAGTATTTAGTCTTTCTTCACGAACTTGGTAACAAGGTAGGCCGCGTTGCCGATGAGAATAAAGGCGACAACCAACAAGTGCCCGGCAGATTGCGCGTCCATCTTCGCCACGGCACGGCCCGGAGCTTCCATGAGGAGCTCGTATTCGGCAGCGCCGCGCAGCCCCGCAAGTAGACCCTGCAACTGACCGGAATGGTAGAAAGGCACAGCTGCAGGTATGATTACGGTTACGACGCCAGCCACCATCCTCACGCCCATGAGGTCGACCGTTTGGCGAATCCAAGCGTTGAGGAGGAAGGCGCTCGCAGCGAACTCAATCACGTAGCCGAAGTCCTTAATGTTATTGATGCCCTGCATAACTGGGAGATCATCGATAGAACGACCGGTGAAATCCTTGGTGACAACGCGCGAGTCAGTGGCAAAAGCGGCAATGGCGGCTTCTTCTCCCGACTTAAAGCCTAAATTCGCGAAATCAACGCCGTACGTTCCGCCGCGCGCCTCTAAGTCGTTGGTGATCTTTTCGATCATCATTGGGCCGTCTGGCACAAGCGACATGCCAACCCACTTGATACCGCGCCTAGTGAGATGGTCTACTACGACAACAGCTTGGGGGTGAATATCCGGCGCGGCCGCCGGGCTATAAGTAAACGAAAGCAGTACTACGTCTGTCGCTGGGTCAAGGCCTTCGATAATGTCATAAACGGATCTAGTCTTGGGACTAATGTCAAGCGGGATCCCAAGCGGCATAATCAGCGGAACAGACAGCAACACAAATATTAACGCATAGATAATGCGAGGGTCAATACGTTGTAATTTACTGAGCCAGTTCACGAGAAGGGCACCTCCTTTCTTTAGATTAGCTATTACTCGCCACCGAGGTGGCCGCGTTCTAGACCGAGCAAAATGCGCAAGCTAGTGGCAAAACCGCCCAGCGCCGCCCCAATGATAATCGCCCTTTGACCAGCGAGGCTAGGCACGCTCAGCAGCCATCTTTGCAGCGACGGGAAGTAGTCCCACATGAGAGCACCTGCAGGTGCCGCACCCAACATGACTATCACTGCCGCGACCAAGAGAATCGTAGCCTCTAAGCTGCGAAGTCTAAACGCGCGGTAGGCGGCTGAGGCAATGTAGAACGCGAGCAAAGCGAACATTGTGCCAGCCAGCGGGGCATAGAGAAAATTAAAGAAATTGCCGTAAAACGCGGCCAGCTCTCTGTTCGCCGGGTTTAGTTCGACCATGGTGCGGGTAATGCCAAAGAAAACCATGGTGACGATAAGAATGGCACTGTAGACCCAACCCGTGCGCTTGCGGGAGATGATATTGCCGTGAATGCGAAGCAGGTTAACCGAGGCTAGGCCTAGGGCAAACGCGGCGACAATAATGGTCCAAGGGCTTAGCCCGCTACGCACGATCTCACGCAACGTCCATGCAGTCCCGGGAATGTTTCCCGTAGTGACTTGGTTCAGCACGAAGATTATGCCAACCACAAAAGTAATAATGATGGGAATTTCTCTACGCAACTGTTACACCTCCTTTACCGGATTACTTAAATCGCTATTTCACTATGACATTGCGCAGCCATGGGTTATCGAGCGTCATCAGCACTGCGCCAACAAAAAGCATGGCCATCAGTGCCAGCTTGAGATAGTCCTGCGCGGCGATGCTGCCGACCTTGATCCTGTCCTGGGACAAGTAGGCACCACCGGCGTAGATCTCCTCGCCGATTAGGGTGTAGTCGCAAGCCGCGACAAAGAAGGGGATTTGCGGCATGTTGGCAGTACCGGCAATCTGAATAGCGCCAACTTGCGCACCGCCCTCGGCCATCAGGAGAGATTCCGCCATGAAACCACCAATCATGATATTAGCCGCTACCTTCTCGCGGTGCAAGATACCGAGCACACCGGCGATGTAGGCAAACTGCTCGCTCGACAAGAAGCGCACGCAACTGTCCTTGAACATGTCGGCCTTACCCGCTGCCAAGTACCCCTGCTTCACGACCTCCTCGGCGAGAGGAAAGACGTTAGGCATGCGGATAGTCACGATTAGCTCAGCATCGTACTTTGCCGAGAGACCCGTGAGGAACGAAAGCACCTCCAGTCCGGCAAAAGTTTGGGGAGCGAAGTCGCCGGTGATATCGGCGGTGCCGGGAGCGAAGTGGACAGGTCGACCCATTTCGGTAGCGCGCCCAATGGCTTCCTCCATAGCGTCAAGACCGGCGATACGGCGGAGTGTCGGAACGATAGTGCCTTTCTTAACCAGCCATACCGCTACTAGGACTACTAGAGAAGCCACCAGTAAAGCATAGAAACCAAAGATGTTACCCTTAACCAGTTCCATTTTTTCACCTCCTCAAGTCTTTGTCTTTTCTGCGCTGGCGCGCAGAAACTCTTAAATCTAGCTCGCAGCTACGCAAGCAATCTTACTAAATAAGTTACCTGCCTATCCACTTGACTAAGGTAACACAATATGTTGTACTGATAGTATGAAAGAGTATCCTATGACTTTTCGAGAATTTATAAAGAGATTCCCCGATGAAAAACATTGTCGTGACTATTACTACAGCGAACTCTTATATCAGTTCCTTGACAACCTCATAACGGCATCCTTACCCTGATGTGGTCTACTACGATT
>QLUS01000172.1 GCA_018725535.1 Bacillota bacterium | reverse complement strand
CTTCGCCGGGGACGCCTTGGCGGTCAAGGGAACGGGCGCTGATCGGATAGTGCCGGAGGCCGTTTTGGAGCGCGCCTACGGCAGCGGCGGCGTGCTGGCGAACCGGCGCTTTCAGGACCTCGAGGAAGCCGCCAAATTTGCCCCGGCGCAACTCGATCCTGGAAAACTGGAACGTGGATTGGTTGGTACTCGTGGCTATGTGTACCACGCAACCAACGCCGAAAGGCTTGAGGACATAGCGAAATCTGGAAAACTAAATATAAATAAGCCCAGTTTCGGTACCGATCAGCGTGCGTGGCCTGATGGCTCCACCGAAAAAAGGGCGTATTTCAGCTCTAGCCCAGAACACCTCTATCAGTTCGCGCCAGAACATGGTATGCCTGTGGTGGTGAGAATGAAACGCACAGCCGATGTCAAAACCGAAAGCACCGGGGATTTATTTACTAGTAAGCCCATTGATGCCAGGAATCTGGAATATCTTGGAAAAGATAATGCTTGGCATCCTCTGAAACGCTCCATACTGCCAGAGCAGGAGGAGTTCCTGCGCGCCGCCTCCGTTGCCGCTATTGACCCGCAGACGGGTGTAGTCAATCCCCGTTTACTGGAGGGCTTCAAGCGCAAAAACGCAGACCTGCTGGAACGGTTCCCGTCACTCAAGAAAGACCTGTCTGATGCCGCCAGTGCGGAGCAGGCGTTCAGGAACGTGGAGACTGCGTCAGAAACCGCGACCAAGGCCATCCGGCAACATGCCGCGTTCTCCAGAGTTCTAAAGCACGAGAGCCCCGCTGACGCGGTACGTGAGGCGCTTTCTTCGGCCTACCCGCAGCGTGAATACCTGAGACTGGTAAAACTAGCCAGAACAATGGATGGAGCCGTGCCAGGGCTGAAAGCGGCAACGCTCGATTACGCCAAGCGCGCTTCGACTGGTAACACGGGCGTTTTCTCGTTCGAGAACTACAGACACCTGCTTAACCGGCCCACGGCCGGGAAGGGGCCTAGCATCTTGCAGACCATGAAGGCCAGCGGCGTGATGTCCTCCGGCGAAGTGGCGCGCATGGATACTATCCTGCGTCACGCCGAAGTCATCCAACGCACCATCACGTTGAGAATCAATGCCGGCACGCTGGTTGATGCGCCGGACATGCTTTCAAATCTTGTGGCGCGACTCATCGGGGCAAACATCGGTGGTGCAACAGGCGCGGCTCAAGGTGCGCCGCTGGTAATGGCCGGGGCGGCTTCCAGGGCGGCGCAGAAAATTGCCGACAAAATACCGACAACCAAGATAATGGACGTGTTCATAGAAGCCTCTAACGATCCTAAATTCATGGCTAATTTGCTGGAAAAACCGCAGACCGTGAAACGCAAGCGGGAATTGCATCGGCAGATCAACGCCTTCTTGTTGCAGGCTGGGCTTGTTGAGCGCGAAGAATCTCCAGGAGAATAAATCATGTCCGTAAATCCAGCCCCCATCGGAGTCAAACCGCAGTTCGAGCTTGCCAATGGACTGCCTGCCGTGGGCAACAGGCTTTTCTTTTATGTTGCCGGTACGACAAACACCAAGCAAAGTACCCTCACCAACTCGACCGGCAATTTCGCCAATCCGAATCCGATTGTACTTAACTCCCTCGGCCAGCCGCCGAACGAGATATGGTTTACCGCAGGCCGGAACTACAAAGTGGTGTACGCCCCGCCCGGTGCTGATGACCCCCCCTCTTCTCCGATATGGGAGGTAGACAACCTGGCCGGAATAAACGATGTTCGTGGAGTCCTGGATCAATGGGTCTCCGGCCCTGCCCCGACATTCGTATCGGCAACCTCATTTACTCTGCTTGGCGATCAAACCTCCGTGTTTCAGGTGAACCGCAGGCTCAGGACGCTGAACACGTCCGGCACGATCCATAGCACTATCCTTACCTCCGCCTTTGTCACTGTCACTACGGTCACGGTTGTCAATGATTCAGGCGTTCTGGATACCGGCCTGAGCGCGGTATCTTACGGCCTGTTGAGTCCGCTTAATGCTTCCTACGCCGGTTCCACCGCCCAAAACTTCGCGGCACGGTCTTTGACGCTTTCCGGCGCGCTGAACCTCGCCGCCGGAGCTAACATAGCCTCTGCCGCCACGGTAGACTTGACCGCCGCCACGGGTAACTCTCCGCGCATCACTGGCGTCATCCCAACCTCCGCCGTCACAATGAACATCGGCCAATGGTGTCTTGTGGTCGCAGATGGCCCGTGGCCGCTCACCTACCACCTCACGACGAACAGAATCAACTCGAACGGCGCGAACATCACGCTTGCCGCGAACGACAAAGTTCTGTACCACAGAGACTTGTCCGGCATTGTTCACGGCTATATTATGAAGGCCGATGGCACGGCGGTTACTGAACTGAGATCCAGACATATCGCCGCATCCCGCGACAACACTTTGGCGAACGGCCCGCAAGATATTACGGGCTTCGGGTTTAGCCCCACGGCTTGTCATATCCTTTCGGTCAAAAACGGCGCAAATGAGGCTTCATGGGGATACGCGGCGCAGGATGGCTCGCAGGGCGTAACACTCGTTAATGGCGCTGTCAGAGCACACGGTGGCGGATCCACTGTCGTATCGTGGGCGGATGGATCTAATCACAATAACGGCACGGTATCCTTCATCGCTGACGGTATCCGTATAACTTGGGCTAAGGTAGGCGTTCCTGTGGGCGTAGTCAATATGCACATTCTAGGACTGAGATAAAATGAAAACTATTTGTGAATTGGCCGGGAAGATTGTGATGATGCAGGACGGCGATCAACTGGCCACCATGATTGAGAACGCCAAACAATACCCCGGCGCGGTGGCAAGGGTGGTAACGGACGCGCAATACGCCGCGCTGACGGCTCCCACGCAAGCCGAGATTAACGAAAGGGCAAACGCCATTATTCGCGCTGCGCTCGCCGCCGCTGATCTGGCAATCATCCGCGCCCTTGCAGAGGGCGACACGGTGAGGATTGCCGCGTACAATATAGCGCAGGCGGCGCTCAGGGCGCAACTGAAGTGATCTGGCTAATCTGGGCGCTTATCGCCGTGCTGGTGGTGCTGTGCATCAAAGCGGCAGTGACGATTTACCGGAAGAATACGCGGACCAGAGAGGGGGACGGTGAATGAGCGAGGAACTGCACCGGCGTATCGGCCTTCACGAGGGCGAGCTTGCCGCGCTGAAAGACAGGCTGGACAGGATCGAGCCGAAGCTGGATAAGATTCTGGAGACGCTGGCCCAAGCACGCGGTGGATGGAAAACGCTGATGCTGGTGGCGGG
>QLUS01000171.1 GCA_018725535.1 Bacillota bacterium | reverse complement strand
AGTTGTCGCTAGCCCTTGTGCCGGTGCTACAATTTGCAGGGTACGACGTCGCTTGTTCTCGCACTTTCTGCGGAAAGTGCTGTCACCAGCGCCTTGCCCGCAGGTGGTGACCTTCGGTCAACCTGCTGCGAACACGGCAGTTAAGCCCTCCTGCGCCGATGGTACTTGGGACGCAAGTCCCTAGGAGAGTAGGGCGTCGCCGGAATAAACTTAGAAACACCCATGCGTAATGCGCGGGTGTTTCGCATTTTAGGGGCGTTTGGCGTTTGGGAATTCGCGGGTGCGCCTCGCCGTGCCCGCGCACCACGGTCCAATTATCAGCGGATAGCGGAAAGCAGAAAGCGGATAGCGGATAGCGGATAGCCTCCCCAGTTCATGATTCACAGTTCACGATTCCCTCTCTCGTAGGCAAAGTTCGTGCCTGCAGGAGTGACAGCGCGCAAATTATAGCGCCTATCAGAAAGACGCTTTGTGGGCCGGCTATGCCCCACAGGATACCGCCACCCACGGGGACGATCACTCCTGTGATGTGGTTAATGGTGCTGCCCATGGCCAGGCTTGGGGCGATGTCGCTGCGGGGGGCAATGCTGTCGAGGTGAGTTGTAATGGCGATGTCAAAGCCGAGCAACAAGTGGTCGAGGACAAACAATGTATACAGCACTACAAGTGAATCCACCCACGCATAACCGGCGAAAATACCTATCAGTAAGGCATAATTGATGACTAAGACTTTGCGTTCGCCAAAGCGGTCGATATACGACCAAATAGGGGACGTGTGACAATGGAGAGCAGATTGCCGACGAGCATTAGGGCAGCCATGGCCGTTACGGGTACGCCGAAGGCAATGACTAAGAGCATCGTGGCACGGCGTGAGTATTCTTACGAGCGAATAGCCGTTACGGGTACGCCGAAGGCAATGACTAAGAGCATCCGCGCAAATGTAAAGTTAATCTGCCGACGTGAGCCTGCCAGCAGAGTGAGGCCGTAGTAGCTTTTGTATTGCCACTTGAAAACCATGCCTTTGCGGATGTCGGCGCGTTCGCCCTTGCGGCTGATTAGCTGCACTAGCGAGCCGACAAAAGCAAAGACAGCGGCGACAAGCAGGGTGTTGCGCATTTGGATGTGCGGGGTCAGGAAGTTTACGAGGAGTGATGCCAGTACAGTGGCGAAAGCTGCTATGCTGGTCATAAGGCCGAGCCGCTTGCCGCGCTCAGCCGCGGGACTGGTCGCAAGCACCATGCTTTGCTGGAGTGGCGCAAACAAGTGGAATCCTACGCTGTGGACAAGGGTGCCTATTACCAGAACCGTAAAGGTGTCAGCTTGACCGTAAATGATCGTGTACCCCCACCAGCACTAGGCACAGGCTGGCCAATAAGGAGTTAGTGAAGGCGAGCGCGGCAAGAGCAAGTACGGCGGTCAGTAACCCCGGGATTTCTCGGATGCCATCGAGTGCGCCGATGTTTTCCGGGGCCAGTCCTAGCTCAGCTGTCACAAAGTTCATGTGCATCGTGTTTTGGACGCCTAACGCTAGATTAAAACAAAGACCAGCTACTGCTAGGATGATAAACGCTCGATCCCACTTCACATGAATACTCCCCTTGTGAGTTTGCGTTTTCACGCAATTCATCTGCACCCGGCTGGTGGGCAGAAAGTCCTCCAACGACAAAACGCTCAGAAAGCATTGACAATAGGGGGGGGGTGATAAACTGTCAATAACTCATAAAAAGGAGAATAAGAATGGAGGGTAAACAATGAAAACAAGGGCGTTAGCAGCATTGCTGGTCGCGCTGATGATTCTGGTGGGTACGGGTAGCATTGTCAGAGCTTCTGTTGTGGAGGTTGTTCCTGTAGAGGAAGCTGTTGACGGGATCTCCCCCAACAGTTACTGGGAAGTATAGCAATTATAGTCAGCACGAATGATAGGGGTGACTCGTGGCCCTTGGATGATGGGGCCGATGGGTGCCGGTCCCGGCACAGTGACACTATCGAATGCTCATACAGTATCCAATTCCCTCTCCGGAACATTGCGGGTATCCAAATCGAGCGTGGACGCCGCCGTTGGATTTAACACTACGCACAGCTGGACACAAACTGCTTCCTACAGCGTTACTCCCCCTGCTGGGCAGACGTGGAGGATTATCTACAGGTCGGAATATGAGGTGTGGGAGGTCGTGCAACGGCTACGCATCAGAATGGATGGACAACTATTCTACCAATTTGAGTATCTATATGCATATCGATGGAGATCGTGGGAATTTAATTGGACAGTGGTCTAAGCCAGATTTACGGCTACATAGTTAAGTTGCTTCCGCGCAAAACCGAAAGCAGCTTAGCGTGTTATGTAATGCAAAGGAGAATGGTCACGATGAAGCGGGGGAAGATCGCCGTTCTTTTAGTCGTTATAGTCGGCCTAATTGCTGTGGCAGGCTACTATGTAACGAGGCGCACGAAAGCGGATTACGACTTAGCCGACGTCACAGGTATCTTAATTTACGGCAAATTCGAAAGCTATATATATGCGCATCCAGATGAGCAAATTTCGATACAGATTCCGGTCTACGACTTTAGCAATGAGTTAACAGGGTATTCGGTAAATGTAACTGGGTTCGATATAGGACAAGTCAAAATTCAAGAAATGATTCCTCAGAACAAGTTCCCGTATTTTGAGCAACACAGCTTGCGCTTCCTTCTGATACCGCAAAGGGAAGGCGTCCACATAATCGACAATCTGGCGGTAGTCATTACATCTGCACGCGGGACATACACGGGATCTCTTGGAAGATGGGTTTTCGAAGTGGAAGAAAAAACAACAGAAGAGAGTTTAGAGCTAAGGGGCGGGAGTCTTTTCCTGCCTTACACAGGCCCTAGGCGCTTGGATGACTTCCAGTACCGCAGTGTTTTTAGGAATACAAGTCAGCAGAAAGCGGTTTTGCAGGATTTGTCGGTTCACAATGATAGAATAAAGCTGCGGGCAAAAGACCAGTTCACCCTTGAACCTTCCGCAGACGGGACGCTAGAGGCTTATCTAGACATCAGCCAAACTGTCGGCAATGCCTATGTTAGGCCAAAGTTAACCTATGTGATCAACGGTGACATTCGCGCTCGCACAACCAGCCTAGTGCTTGTGGCATCGACTGTTCCCAAGGAGGAGTTGGTCAGCATTCTCAGAGAAAAGAACATGCTCGGAGATTAGCGAACTGCCTTACTGTTCAGAAGTAGAACGCGAGGGACGCGCTCCAAACCGATTAGCACCCCAGACGCCAAGTATAATCATGGCAGCGCCCATCCCGCTGTACCAGTGAAAGGGCTC
>QLUS01000170.1 GCA_018725535.1 Bacillota bacterium | reverse complement strand
TGTGCTAGCACCCTGTCTCCGCCGCGCTGCGTTATCCTCTCACCTTCGGCGTATTCCCGCTCTTCCTCGACTGCCTGCGCAGTTCTGATACCATACCGCACAGGAACAGTCGGCATCGCACCTACCATTGTTAATTGGGTAATGACCAACCCCCGACACCCGGCGATATAACCTGTCCTAGCTTGGATTGCCATCGATATCCCTCCTCAACTTCTAAACGCGCCGACAGTCAGAGCTGTCACCAGCGAATAGGTGATATAGGTGTTCCCATCTGCACGGCGAAACCGCCCTGGGTCTAATGGCGGTGTCCTGTGCCGTGCACCCGCCGCGACTGCAAAAATCAGATCATGGTCAAAGCCTTGGTTACACGGTGTAAAGCTGTCGATCGTGACTGTAATCGGCGCAGTGTGACCGTTTACGAATTCCAACACCACCCGCCCATCATTAGCAAAGTGGTTCCCTGCCGCAGCCGCCGCTGTGAACGTCGGCGCGGCGCCTACCCCTGTTATTTCCTGAACTGCCAGTAAAACACTCATCGCTTAAACCTCCTTAAACTCCTACTGCGCTCGCAGTGGTAAAAGTGATTACCCTGTTGATTAACTTACGCTCCACGTCCACCGCGTCCCCTGCACTACTAGCATAGCGCAAGATATAACGCCAGCCTGTCTCCATGTCAACAAGCTCTCTTCGATGGAGTGCGTTGATCACCTCTTGCTCCAGCACATCTAGCGCAACAAAAGATGTCTGTGCAGCATATAGATAGCACTCTACCTGCTGTTGACCTAGCGTCTCGCCCAGGCGAGAAGACAGTTTGACTGTAATAAAAGGTGGCATGGTCGTAGCCGGCGCAAGGAATGCCTGAAACACCCTGCCGCCAACTGTAGGCACGTGGTCTCTCAAGTGCGCAATAACGCTACGGCGCAAGCTCATCAGTCTTCTCCTTTCAGAGCCCCTTACTCCCAGAGCCTCCTGTAACTGCTAAAGATTTCAGGGATAGCCTTGTCAATTGTAGGCTTTAGTATCGCAAAGCGACCATCATAGCCGAGCTCCAAAAGCACCCCGTAGTCCATGGAGTGTGCCACACGGATGAAAACTTGATTACCTTTTACAGCGGTTGAGCCAAACAACCCGGCGCGCGCATTGCCAGTTCTATCTTTCCAAGGCGCGTCCTGCTTGGCCTGACCTTCAAGTTGCCCCGCCCAGTTCTTTGCCAAGGCAATCACGGCAGCTCGTTGCCGAGCTGCCCAGTCAGTTAAGTTTTCGCTTGGCTTTTTGGCCATCAGTGCACCTCCTCTACATCAGCGTGCTGCGCATAAACCGCCGCTTGCCACGCTCGCGGCACTACGTTGATGATGGTATAGTGCTTGCCACTAATAAACACCGCGTCTCCGGCTAGTAGCACAGGTGTAGCGGGAGCCAGTAATGCCCAACTGCTTTGCCGTGTCATTCCCGCTTCATCTTGGTTGACACGAACGACAGCTCGTTTTGCCACCAACCGCCCCGCGAAAGGCGGCAGCACCGTTTCACGCTTTACCCTACCGCCATCGGACGCAAGCACATCCTCCGTCCGCCGAACAATCACCGACACCGAGTTCATCTCAATCAAGCGGGCATTTGCATCCCTTAAGGCTTGCAATACAGCACTCATGGCTTTACTCCCGGCACATGTGGCAAGCTATACTCTAACGCCCGGCTACCAATACCAGCGACCATATCAGCGTACACCTTAGCCATCGCTAAGCAGTGATCCCGATATGCCTCTAGCGATACAAACTCGTGCTTTTCATCGCCAGCAGAACTCTTCTCTAGCCCACCGCGTTCCGACATCGCCCTGGACGCCTTAAGATTCCAACCTGTTGCCGCAGCTGCGTTGATATGCGCGGATGTTCGCAGTAAAATATCGAGCTCAGCGTCGGCGAATCGAGTCTGCGCTGCTGTCCCCAAAAGCGGGATACGTTCATCAATTAGTCTGCGTAGTTCTGTCCGCAAAGCATCAGTCGGAACCAACATCATGCTTCACGCCTCCCTTTACGCTAAGTTTATCTGCTGCACATTTTCGGTTAACGCGGCATAGACACCTCTGTATGCATAAGCAATAATCTGCTCTTGCACTAAACGGCTCAAATCGCCCTGCTGCGCCTCAACCCGTAAATCTTGCTTTACTAATTCTTTAAAGCCCCGGCGCGGACGAATCAGATATGCGCGGTTCTCCGCCACACCGGTATAGCCATGGTGTGCATCGCTGTCGTAGTAGATGACTTGTTGGATGCCGCCGATGGCGGGGAACACAGTGCCGCCAATGTTGTGCCCGCCAGTCATCGCCAACTCAATTTCGGCACGCATGACGGGATTAGCCAATAATACCGTTCCCGGACGTTTTGCCCTGGTAGCAGCCTTTTGCGCCTCTACGATTGTGTTGCGGATACCTACCCAAGCGGGATTCCCCGCAGGCGGTGCGATCCAAGTCGTCAGGTTTGCGCCGGTATAACTATGCGTAATAATCGGGCGCAAGTGGATGTCATTCAGCAGGGCATTATGCGCCTCGCCTAGTGCCCTATTCAACATTTCTGGTCGGAAGGTTTCGTTGAAGTCCAAGATTTCTTTTGTGTACTCAAACCCAGCAGCGAAGGTTAAAATTCGCGCTGTTGGTCCCTGCACTGCGTCAAGCCTGCCAAAACGAACTTCCTGCCCCTCAATATGCTCTGTGAAAACAACTACCCCTTGCAGCGCCCATTTAGCATCTATGACGCGTGGAAAATTAGCGTCCTCGATACGTTCATAGATCGGGCCATAAACCAGTGGCTGCAACTCCCGGCCAAGCTCTACGTCTAGGACGACTTTCCGGAGCAGGTCTCTGAACTGATCCAGTCCGCCGCTGGTGATCATCTCACCCATAGGACGCGAGAGTTGATGTAGTTCCATCTCGCCGTTGACGATTTTCTTTGTGACGTGCTCAACCTTGCCGTTAAGCACAAACGGCACCTGCGATTCATGTGTGCCTTGGCGGCGAGCGTTTCTAAGCGTCTCTTTGCTGACAACGTTATACATTTAGATTCTCTCCTCCTTTATTACGACGCGATTACGCCTGCAGACCGCAAGCGGCCTAGCAACGCATTAAATTCTGCCATTGTTGGCGCAGCGGCGCTATCAGCCTGCGCTGTTGCTTGAGTGAGTAGCGTTGTTGCGCTGTCGCTTAGCACAAACTGAATCGGGCCAGCAGGTCCTACGCCGCCGACTGTGCAACGTCCTACTAGGCGGTTACCTGTAGCGATGTTGGTCAGTAGATTGCCAGGTGTCCAGTACACAAGCTGACCGCGAACAAATGTCACCGCCGCAAGCTGTGGTGTAGCAATCGTGTACTCTGCTTGCTCTAGATTAAGCGTTACTGACGTGCCCGCAGGTGCTATGGTCGGCACTGTAAAAATTGCCGCACCAAAGTGTCCTTC
>QLUS01000017.1 GCA_018725535.1 Bacillota bacterium | reverse complement strand
CTAGAGATTAAAACTGTGTTAGGCGAGGGCACGATTGTGTACATGTGCTTTGCCAATCGCGCTTAGTGATTGGGGGCTGACACGTGACTTACTTTCATTCCGTCAAATTGCACGAAGACAAGTGTAAGGGGTGCACTAACTGCATCAAGCGCTGCCCCACCGAAGCCATACGCGTGCGCGGAGGGAAGGCCATCATTGATGATGCGCGATGTGTCGACTGCGGGGAGTGTATTAGAGTTTGCCCTAACCGAGCTAAGTCCGTGGTGACTGACAGCCGTGAGCTGCTTAAGCGCTTTAAGTATAATGCATGCCTTGTGGCCCCCTCCTTTTTTGGCCAATTCCGCAGTGAAGTTTCGCTCGGCAAGGTCCTAGCGAGCATTAAGTCGCTTGGCTTTTCGCACGTGCTTGAGGTCTCGCGGGCCGCTGACGTTGTGGCAATAGCTGTGGCCAAGCATTTACAGGGCGCCACCGTGCGCTACCCTGCGCTTAGCACCAGTTGTCCCGCAGTGGTGCGCTTAGTTCAAGTGCGCTTTCCCGATTTAATCGACCATTTCGTCCCCTTCGATGCACCGATGGAGGTAGCCGCATATGCGGCTCGTCAAGAAATCCGTGCTGCGACGGGGTGCAGTGATGACGAAATCGGCGTTTTCTTTACTACTCCCTGTCCTGCCAAGGTCACCGCAGTCCATCAGCCTGTCGGACAAGGCCACTCTCAGCTGTCAGGTGCGCTTTCTATGGCTGAGGTCTACGCCGATGCATTTAAGTCCTTGCCCAAAGTAACGCACGAGGAGCCTGTGTATGGTTCGGCCTGCGGGCTGGCGTGGGCGGTGAGCGGTGGGGAGGGCGTAGCCATTGCCAAGGATGATTATCTGGCGGTCGACGGCTTGCAGCATGTGATTTCGCTGCTCGAGGAAGTGGAGCTCGGCAGGCTGCGGTCGGTGAAGTACATCGAGGGGCAGGCCTGCATCGGCGGTTGTGTAGGCGGGGTGTTAGTAGTTGAGAATCCCTTTATTGCTCGCGTGCGGATAGCGCGGATGTCACAGCGCCTTGTGTCAGCGTCGCTGCCGGCGCTTGACCTTGCGTCTAGTGCTCTCGCCTTGAGACAGACACTGCTCCCTCGGCCATTCCTGCAGCTTGACACGAACATCGAAGTTGCCCTGCAGAAACTAAACGACCTGGAAGCGCTGGTCGAGCAGCTGCCGATGCTAGATTGCGGAGCCTGCGGCGCGCCTCATTGCCGGGCACTGGCCGAAGACATAGTAAGGGGTAGCGCCAACTTAAGCGACTGCGTATTTATCTTGCGCAAGCAGGTGAGCTCTTTGGCGGGTGAGCTGATGGATTTAGCTGGGAAATTGCCGCCCGCCATGGGGCGAGGGTAAAGACTGATTAGCTTTGAAGGGAAGACTGGCGATGAATCTTAAAGCAATGGTGGAAGCACTTGAGTTGCGCGTAGTATGCGGCGGGGAGCACCTTACGCGTGACGTAACTGGCGGTTATGTCTCCGACATGCTGAGTGATGTTTTGGCGCATGGCGCGCTTGACTGCATTTGGGTGACGCGGCAATCGCATCGGAACGTCATCGCGGTAGCCTCGTTGCTCGGCCTTGCGGCTGTCGTACTTGTCAACTGCCCCGAGCCAAGTCCTGAGCTTGTCAGCAAAGCGCAAGCAGAGAATGTCATCTTGCTGTACAGCACGGTTTCGGCTTTCGAGCTAGTCGGGAAGATGTATGCTCTAGGTATTCGGGGATGTCGCCGTGCCTAAGGTGCGATGTGACCTGCATATTCACAGCGCCTTATCTCCCTGTGCATCACCAGAGATGACACCGAAGAATATCGTCAACATGGCCCTTTTGGTAGGTGCGCAGGTGATTGCTGTCACGGATCACAACACTGTGCGTAATTCTCGCGCGGTGGCCGAGGTGGCGCGCGAGAGGCTAATAGTGGTGCCGGGGCTTGAAGTTTGGTCGCGGGAAGACGTGCACATCTTGTGCCTATTTGCTAACATTGCTGTGGCTGAGAGTTTTGGTCGCTATGTGTTTAATGCCTTGCCCAGTCGGCCGTGCGACGCTGAAATCTTTGGCCAGCAGCATCTGTTTGACGCAGAGAGCCGGGTGATTGGCTGGGAAGAGAGACTCCTCCTGTCGCCGACCTCCCTCAGCGTAGACGAAATCTGTCATGAAGCCATGCGGCAGGGCGGCGTAGTTATTCCGGCGCATGTAGATAAGACCTATGGCATGGCTGTGCAGCTTGGGTTTGTGCCGGAGCACTTAGGCATTCGCGTAGTGGAAGTGTCAAAACGAGGAAGACAGCCTCCGTCGACGCGCAGCTACCCCTTTGTAGTCAACTCCGACGCGCACAACCTGTCGACTTTAGCCGGAAGTGTCCCTTGGGAACTCGATGTAGCACTATCATCGCTGGAAGGCGTTATCGAAGCGCTCCGCAAGTTTTGATCTTTGGCGTTGCTAGTAAAAATCATCACCAGACAAGTTAAGGAGGTAGCGAAATGTCAGTCTGCAAATGTGGCTCTAATGCCGAGTTTGATCCGCGCTGGGGAATCTTAGAGGACATCTTAAACGCTCATCGGGGTAACGCCGGCGCGCTGATTCAGGTCCTGCACGCCGCGCAAGCTGTATTTGGTTTTGTTTCCGAGGAAGTGCAGGAGAAGGTGGCAGAAGCGCTTAACGTGCCTCTGAGTGAGGTCTATGGAGTAACGACGTTCTACTCGCTCTTTTCGCTTAAGCCACGCGGCAAGTACAAAATTGGCGTATGTCTTGGCACAGCCTGCTACGTACGCGGCGCTGCTCACGTGCTCGCGGAACTCGGGAAGGAGCTAAGCATCAAGGTGAACGACACTACTCCCGACGGCAAGTTTACCCTCGAGGTTACTCGCTGCATCGGCGCGTGTGGGCTTGCGCCGGTAATTACCATTAACGAGGATGTCTACGGACGCCTGCTGGTGGAGAAGGTCAAAGAGGTTCTGGCTAAATACTAACATGGAGGAGATAGCACTACACATTCTTGATTTGGTGCAGAACTGCGTGGAGGCAGGCGCTTCGGAGGTTTCTATTGCCATCACCGAGTGCCGGCGAGATAATCTCTTGACCGTAAAGATCAGCGATAACGGCAGAGGTATGGATCAAGCGACATTAGCGGCGGTGACCGACCCATTCTTCACTACACGCAGCACGCGCAAGGTCGGCCTAGGGATTCCCTTGTTAAAGGCGGCGGCGGAGCAGTGCAACGGCTCCTTTACCATTGAATCGTCCGAGGGAAAGGGCACTCAGGTGGTGGCGAGCTTTGCCCTCGACCATATCGACCGGGCACCCTTAGGGAGTATGGCCGATACCTTGGCCGCCGTGTTCGCGGTGCATCATGTCGACGTCCATTATCGGCATGAGGTGGACGGCAAAGTGTTTATGCTGGACAGCAAAGAGATCAGGCAATTGTGCGGGGACGAGCTTATGCATCCGCGCGTCATTGTGTGGCTGAGAGCCTATATTGAGGAGCACGAGAAGCAAGTGGGGGGAGAACAGTGAAAACGGTTGACGAGTTACGGAAGTTACGTGAGGAAGTTCGCCAGATGACTAGACTCCGCGAGGGAGAACCAGAAGTGAGGATAGTCGTGGCCATGGGCACCTGCGGCATTGCTGCGGGGGCGCGAGAGACGCTCAATGCGCTTTTGCAGGAAATTGCCGCGCGCGGCTTAGCGGGCGTGTCGGTGTCGCCGGTGGGATGTATGGGGCTGTGCGACCGCGAACCCATCGTGGAAGTCAACGCCCACGGCGGAAGAACGCTGTATGCGCGCGTTAATGCCGAGAAGGCTAGGCGCATCGTGCGTGAGCACGTGGAGGCCGGGTGGGTAATAGAAGACTGGGTTACGCGCAACTAGTGCGCGTGAAGGCATAAGTTAGGCGAACAGCAAGCGCCCATAGGAGATTGTGTTACGCGCAACTAGTGCGCGTGAAGGCATAAGTTAGGCGAACAGCAAGCGCCCATAGGAGATTGTGTTACGCGCAACTAGGAGGGATTAACTTGAATCTGTTTAGATCGCATGTGCTCGTGTGTGCAGGAGCTGGGTGCGTGTCTTCCGGGTGTTTGGCGACTGAAGAAGCGCTGGTAGATGAAATTGCTAAACTAGGACTTGACCGGGAAATCAAGGTCATTGAGACGGGTTGTATCGGTACCTGCGACTTGGGACCGGTGCTGGTCGTCTATCCAGAAGGAATTTTTTATCGTAATGTTACCGCAGATGACGCAAGGGAAGTCGCAAACGAGCATTTGCTTAAAGGTAGAATCGTACAACGACTGTTGTATCGTGACCCCCTAACCAGCCAAATAGTACAGACCTATGGCGAGATGGAGTTTTTTAGCCGTCAATTGCGGATCGCGCTTCGTAACACAGGCGTAATTAACCCGGAAGTAATCGAGGAATATATTGCCCGCGACGGCTATGAAGCGTTAGCGTGCGCGTTGACCACCATGAGTGGGGAACAGGTTATCGCGACCATCAAGGAGTCAGGGCTGCGCGGTCGGGGAGGCGCAGGCTTCCCCACGGGCCTCAAGTGGCAATTCACAGCGCAGGCGCACTCAGACGTCAAGTACGTGGTGTGTAACGCCGACGAAGGTGACCCCGGTGCCTTCATGGACCGCAGTATTCTTGAGGGTGACCCGCATGCTGTGATTGAAGCCATGGCTATTGCCGGTTATGCGGTAGGTGCGAGTGCGGGTTATGTCTACGTGCGCGCCGAGTATCCCTTGGCTGTAAAGAGACTGCAGCACGCCATTAACCAAGCGCGTGACTACGGATTCATAGGGGATAATATCTTTGGGACAGGCTTTAGATTTGACCTTGAGATTCGCGTTGGCGCGGGTGCCTTTGTCTGCGGCGAGGAAACTGCGCTCATTGCTTCTATTGAAGGAAGGCGCGGCGAGCCGCGTCCCCGTCCGCCCTACCCAGCGGCTAAAGGTCTGTGGGGCAAGCCTACGCTGCTTAACAACGTCGAGACGTTTGCGAACATCTGCCCGATCATCTTACATGGCGCGCAGTGGTATGCCCGTATCGGCACAGAGAAGAGCAAGGGCACGAAAGTGTTTGCTGTGGCTGGGAACATTAACAATACCGGCTTGGTGGAAGTACCCATGGGCATGACGCTCAGGCAGTTGGTGTTTGACGTGTGCGGCGGCATTCCCGGCGGTAAGGAGTTTAAGGCGGCTCAGGCCGGAGGCCCTTCGGGGGGTTTCTGACGAAACAGCACCTCGAGATTCCTATGGATTACGAGTCACTTTTGCAGGCTGGCAGCATGATGGGTTCGGGTGGGCTTATCGTCATGGATGAAAACGCCTGCATGGTGGATATGGCGCGCTTCTTCTTAGACTTTACGCGGGACGAGTCCTGTGGTAAATGTACTCCGTGTAGAATTGGCACCAAACGCATGTTAGAGATACTAGACCGCATCACGGCAGGGGAGGGGCACGAAGGGGACATTGACGCGCTGTTAACCCTCGCCCATCACATTAAGTCAACGTCTCTGTGCGGGCTGGGGCAATCGGCTCCGAATCCTGTGCTCTCCATGCTTAAGCAGTTCCGCTCCGAGTATGAGGCGCATATCCACGCCAAACGGTGCCCGGCGGGAGTATGTCAGGCCCTACTAAATTTCAATATAATCCCAGAAAAGTGCCGTGGTTGCGGTCTCTGCGCGCGAGTCTGTCCGACGGCCGCCATTAAGGGCAAACCTAAAGAGCTGTATCGTATTGAGCGCCAAAAGTGTGTTAAGTGTGGCGCCTGTTTAGAGAAATGTCCGTTCGGCGCAGTAGTGCGGGCTTAGGTGGAGGTGCAACCATGCAGGAATTAATCAAAGTGACGATAGATGGCCGGGAGGTCGAGATACCCGAGGGCAGCCCCGTACTTCAAGCTGCTCGTGCCGCTGGCGTGGACATTCCCACACTGTGCTTTATGGAAGGCATCAATGAGATTGGCGCGTGCCGCGTGTGTCTTGTGGAACTTGAGGGCGGGCGGGGACTGCAGGCCGCCTGCGTTCTGCCAGCAACTCCGGGTATGACGGTGCGCACAAACACGCCTGCGGTGCGCAAGGCGCGCAAGATGAACGTGGAGCTTCTGCTGTCTAACCACCCGAGCACATGTCTTACTTGTGCGCGCAACACTAATTGCGAGTTACAGAAGCTAGCGCACGACCTCGGCGTCACTATGATACCTTGGGTCGGGGAGAAGTCTGACTGGCCGCTTGACTTGAGTAACCCCGCGCTCTTCCGTGATCCCAACAAGTGCATTTTATGTCGGCGCTGTATGGCCGTCTGCCACGCTGTGCAAGGCGTGGGCGTCCTCTCCACGGTGGCGAGGGGATTTGAGACTGTGGTCAGTCCGGACGCGAACAGGCCCCTCGGGCAAGCCGCCTGCGTTTTCTGCGGACAGTGTTCTGCGGTATGTCCGACAGGCGCAATCACGGAAGTGGACGCTATCGAGCCTGTGTTTAGTGCCATTGGCGCAGGAAAACACGTGGTAGTACAGGTAGCCCCAGCTGTGCGCGTAGCTATCGGGGAGGAGTTTGGCTTGCCGCGCGGTGCCATCACTGCCGGCCAGATGGTCACGGGCCTGCGCATGCTTGGCTTTTCCGCCGTTTTTGACACTGCCTTGGCGGCGGACCTAACCATTCTGGAAGAAGCGCATGAGTTGATGCAAAGGATTACGCAAGGTAAAGTACTTCCGCTTATTACGTCTTGTAGCCCGGGATGGGTCAAGTTTGCGGAGCATTATTTCCCCGAGTTTATCCCGCATCTCTCTAGTTGCAAGTCGCCGCAACAGATGATGGCCGCATTGATTAAGACCTATTATGCGGAGCGGGTAGTTAAGTTGGCGGCAGGGCAGATTTTTTCCGTCTCCGTCATGCCATGTACGGCCAAAAAATACGAAGCAGCCCGCAGCGAAATGGGGTACGACGGGAACCAGGACCTAGATGCAGTGCTGACTACGCGCGAACTGGCGCGCATGTTCCGCATGGCAGGCATCGACCTGCCGAAGCTCCCTCCTTCCGACTTTGACGCACCGCTTGGCTTGTCGACCGGTGCCGGGGTAATTTTCGGCGCGAGCGGCGGTGTTATGGAGGCGGCATTGCGCACTGCCTACGAATGGATAGCCAAAGAGCCGCTAGAACAGCTTGACTTTGTCCATGTGCGCGGGATGGCAGGCGTACGGGAGGCAACGGTTGACATCCCGCGGCTTGGAACCATTAAGGTCGCTGTGGTTAGTGGGCTAGCAAACGCGCGAGACTTGCTGGCACGCATCAAGGCGGGCGAGAGCTATCACTTTATTGAAATCATGGGTTGTCCTAGCGGTTGCCTAGGTGGCGGAGGACAGCCTCGCACGCGGCGCGAGGAAGCCGGGGAGGCCAAACAGGCCCGGCAAAGCAGCATCTACGCGATTGACAAGGGGCAAAAGCTCCGTAAAAGCCATGACAACCCTGCCTTGAAAAAGCTCTACGAAGTGTATCTCGGTGAAATTGGCGGCGAAAAAGCACATCACCTCTTGCATACTTCTTACACAGCGCGGGGCCGTTTCCCGTGGAAAAAGCATTAGTTTAAAACATGTCCGAAGTTATTGTTTTGTTAAGCTGAGTCGTGTAGACTGGAAAGAGTGTTACGCGCGTACTCTGCATGCTAGGAGTGACTAACAGTGGCTAGGACTTTTGTTGGGGGCGTTCACCCTCCTTATCGCAAGGGCAAGACATGCTTCCTACCGATTGAGCGCTTGTCTGCACCTAAGACCGTGGTCATCCCTCTGCTTCAGCATATTGGCGGGATTAATGCACCGCTGGTAGCAGTCGGTGAGCGGGTGTTTTTTGGACAGAAGATTGGTGACAGCGATGCGCCCATTGCCTGCCCGGTTCATGCTTCGGTTTCTGGCCGCGTCATCGCTCTGGAAAAACGTGCCCACCCCAATGGGCGAGAGGTGCTGTCGGTAGTCATTGAGAACGACTATGCCGATGAAGTTCACCCCTCCGTAGAACCTAAGAACATGGACGACATGTCACCTGCAGATTTATTGCAGTGGATTCGCGAGGCCGGAATTGTCGGTATGGGGGGCGGTGGCTTTCCTACCCACGCTAAACTCACACCTCCCGCTGGCGTGACGCTAGACGCAGTGCTCCTTAACGGGGCGGAATGCGAGCCATACCTCACCACCGACCACCGCGTGATGGTAGAGTGGGCAGAAGACGTAGTGCTCGGCCTACGGTGCCTAATGAAGGTGACTGGCGTCAAGCAAGGTTACATCGGGGTGGAGGTCAATAAGCAGGACGCGGTGGCAGAGCTACGCAGGGCGGTTGCTTCCGCCCGAGATATACAGATTGTTCCGCTCGCAGTTAAGTACCCACAAGGGGCCGAACAGCAGCTAATTCAGGCGTGTCTGAATCGCCGGGTCCCTAAGGGCAGGCGCCCGGTTCATATTGGCGTGGTGGTAAACAACGTTCATACCGCACAAAGCATAGCCCATAGTCTCCGTACAGGACTGCCCTGCGTGGAGCGCGTGGTTACAGTGGACGGCGCTTCTGTGGAGCGGCCGGGGAACGTCTTGGTACGTATCGGCACTAGCTTCGCTGACGTACTGACCGAACGTGGTCTTACAAGCGAGCCGTACAAGTTACTCTCGGGTGGACCGATGATGGGGATTGCCATGCACACGCCCGCCGTGCCGGTATGCAAGTGCACATCAGGCATCCTCGCTCTTTCCCGCGCCGAGTCACCGGCTACCGAGGCCATGACCTGCGTTCGCTGCGCCTGGTGCATAGACGTTTGTCCGATGCTCATTTACCCCACACTGATAGCGCAGTATGGTGAGCGCGGCCGTACAGAGGAAGCGGAAAAGTACGGTGCTTTAGAGTGCCATGAGTGTGGGGCCTGTACTTATGTCTGCCCATCGCACATTCCTTTGGTGCAGTGGATACGACTCGCTAAATCCGACATTTACGCGCGGCGTAATCGCGGGTAGCCAAAGGAGGAAGGACACTAGATGGAGATTAAGAAGCTTGCGGTATCGTCCTCTCCCCACCTACACAGCCAGAACAGCGTACGTCGGGCCATGCTTTGGGTCTTGGCCGCGCTCGCGCCTGCTTCTCTTTTTGCGGTCTACTACTATGGGTTTTACGTCCTCGTTCTCTTAGTTGCAGGGCCTGTAGTAGCCGTTGCCAGCGAAGCCCTCATTCTTAGACTCCGTCGAAAACCCATCACCGCTGCCTTTGACGGCAGTGCCGCTGTGACAGGTCTGTTATTGGCGCTTAACGTCCCGGCCGGAGCGTCGTGGTGGCTGGTGGTGATTGGCGCGTTATTGGCTATCGGCATTGGCAAACAAGTCTTTGGCGGCATCGGACACAACCCCTTTAACCCGGCATTAGCGGCGCGCGCTATCCTCGTGGTTTCATGGCCCGAACGCATGACCCGCTGGGTGGGACCCGGTCTTGTTTCATCGGCAACCCCGCTGGCGGAGTACCGCGCAGGGAACCTAGTGCCCTCTAACTTTGACCTGTTCTTCGGGTTTAGGCCTGGGAGCCTCGGCGAAATGTCCGTCTTTCTCCTGTTGGTTGGCGGCATTACGCTCATTTACCTTGAGATAATCGACTGGAAAATACCAGTGTCATTCATCGGCACGGTGGCATTCTTAACATGGGTGCTGCCGCGTGAAGGACAAACTGCTTTCTTTGCGGGAGACCCAATTTTTCATGTTCTTTCCGGCGGACTCATCCTCGGAGCGTTTTTTATGGCTACCGATTGGACAACTTCACCTATCACCAAGCGCGGGCGCGTTGTTATGGGTGTGGGGGCTGGAATAATCACCGCTATCATTCGGCTCTACGGCGGTTTGCCGGAGGGAGTAACTTTTGCCATCCTCATCATGAATGCGTGTACGCCGCTGATTGACCGTTATACCCTCGGGAAAAGCTATGGTTCGGTACGGGGGGCAGCATAGATGAACGACCTGAAGGTGTTCTGGCGCGGTATTTTTGACGAAAATCCGATCTTTAGGCTGCTGTTGGGCATGTGCCCGGCTCTCGCTGTATCTATTGCTGCCGGACACGGCTTCGGCATGGGGTTAGCGGCGACGGCGGTGCTTGTGGCGAGCAATATCTTAATCTCACTCATGCGAAGAGTAATCCCCGACAGTATCCGTATCCCGTGCTATATCGTCGTTATCGCTACCTTTGTGACTATGGTCGATCTAGTCATGGCGGCGTTTGTGCCTGCGCTACATGAGGTCCTAGGCATATTTATTCCACTGATTGTCGTAAACTGCATTATTCTGCAGCGGGCAGAGGCTTTCGCCGCTAAGAACGGCGTGTGGCGGTCCACGCTTGATGGTCTGGGGATGGGTGTGGGCTTTACGCTGGCGCTGGTCTTGGTCTCGTCTATAAGGGAAATCCTCGGTTCCGGGACGCTCTTTGGCATTGAGGTGCTGTGGTTCTGGCAGTCGTTTGAACCAATGCGCATCATGGTTTCTCCGCCCGGTGCTTTCATTGTGCTGGGTCTCTTAATTGGACTCATCAATTTCCTCAGCATGCGTAAGGCGTAGGAGGTAAGCGCATGAATCAAATAGCAGTAATCTTCTTCAGTGCAATTCTCATCAACAACTTTGTCCTGATTCGCTTTCTAGGGATTTGCCCCTTCTTGGGTATTTCCCAAAAGATCGAGACAGCCATTGGGATGAGCCTTGCTGTAATCTTTGTGATGACGGTAGCTTCACTGGCGACGTGGATAGTGCAGACCTATCTCCTACTGCCCTATGACCTCGTATACCTGCGCACGATCGTCTTTATTCTGGTGATTGCGGTCTTGGTGCAGTTTGTGGAGATGGTTATCCAAAAGAGCAGCCCTACGCTTTATCAGGCCTTGGGGGTGTATCTCCCTCTGATTACGACTAACTGCGCGGTGCTCGGCGTCACCATTCTTAATCTAAACGAGGCCTATAGCCTTATTGAAGCGCTGGTGCATGGGTTTGCGGCCGCAGTGGGGTTTGGACTCGCCATCGTGGTGTTTGCGGGGATTCGCGAACGCTTAGAACTCGCTGAGATTCCTGAGGCGCTGCAGGGCTTTCCCATTGCCCTAATCATCGCCGGGCTGCTGTCAATTTCCTTCTTCGGATTCCAGGGCTTGCTATAGGGAGGCCGGGGCATGCAGATTGATTTCCGTTCCGTATTGCTCGCGCTCGGTGCGTTGGGTGCGTTGGGCTTAATCTTTGGCGCCGGTCTAGCCATAGCTGCCAAAAAGTTTGCGGTTCAGGCAGACCCATTGTACGCGCAGGTGCTAGGGGTACTCCCGGGCGCTAACTGTGGTGCCTGCGGCTACCCAGGCTGCGCGGGCTACGCCACTGCGGTTTCCAAGCGGCTTGTGGCGATTGACAAGTGTCCTGTCGGCGGCAATGATTTGCTCGGCAACCTGGGACGGTTGATGGGCGTAAAAGCCAAGCTCGCAGCCGATCGTTTAGTGGCGACACCCTACTGCGACGGTGGGTGTGCAGAAGCCCCTACGCGCTTTAGCTACGAAGGCATACAGGATTGCGTGGCGGTTGTGGCTCTTTCCGGTGGAGATAAAGCCTGCCAGTACGGGTGCGTGGGCTATGGCACTTGCGTTAAATTGTGCAAGTTCGGGGCCATAACGATGGACGACAACCGTATTCCGGTCGTGGATGCAGACAAATGTACCGCCTGCGGTTTGTGTGTGGCGGGATGCCCTAAAGACATTTTCAGTTTGCGTCCAGCTGGGAAACACGTTCACATCCGCTGCAGATCGCACGATAAAGGGGCAGTGGTGCGCAAAATTTGTTCGGTCGGGTGTATTGCCTGTGGGTTGTGTGTCAAAGCATGTCCGGTTGACGCGATTGCGATGAGTAACTTCTTGGCGCAAATCGATTATGAGAAGTGCATCAACTGCGGGCGCTGTGTGGAGAAATGCCCCACGAAAACTATCCACTCCGGACTTTAGTCACTGAATGGCTGGGCCGCGTGGCTCGGTCCTCTCTCTAGGAGGAAAAATGAAATATAGAGCTGTGGTGCTAGTCGTAGTAGCGGTGCTGTTGTTGGTCGCCGCTTGGGCGGGACAGGAAAGTGTCATCGTGCGGCGCGCAGAACGACAAGTGCTGCTCATGGATACTTTCGTGCGGCTTGTGGTGCACGGGCGTCTAACACAGGCTGCCTTAGAAGAAACTATTGAGGCAACGGTCAAGGAAATGGCGCGTTTAGAGAGCATCCTGTCAGCTCATGCTACGGGGAGCGATATCGACAAGCTCAACAATGCGGCCACAGAACCGCGCCAGGTAAGTGAAGAGACCTTCGCCGTGCTAGAGCGCGCCAAGCAAGTTTACGAACGCAGCCAAGGAGCCTTTGATGTAACCGTGGGCGCTCTGATGCGCGTGTGGGGGTTTGGGACTGACCAGCGCGCTGTGCCATCGCCTGAAGCCTTAACAGCGGCCCTAAGCGGGGTAGGTTTTACTTATGTGGAGATGGATGCGTCGCAACGCACGGTGCGTCTTACACATCCGAAGACACGGCTAGATCTCGGCGGCATCGCCAAAGGGTACATTGTCGACAGGGCCATCGAGTTTCTTGCGGCTCGCGGCATCCAATACGCCTTTGTCGAGGCCGGCGGTGATGTGCGCGTTCGCGGCGGGTATCCGGGTCAGTTCGTGTGGGAGAGGCCTCGGGCTGTGCGGATAGGTGTACAGCACCCCACACAGCGGGATGCCCTAATTGCGGTGGTCTCCACCCATGGGGGAGCTGTGCTGACCTCGGGCGACTATGCGCGCTACTTTGTCCAGGACGGCGTGCGGTACACGCACATCGTTGACCCGCGCACCGGACAGACGGTGCGCGGCATAAGCAGCGTTACTATTGTGGCCGATGAGGCCGCTCTAGCCGATGCCATCGCCACAGCAGCGATGGTGCTCGGAGTCGAGCAGGGAATAGCGCTGATTGAGTCGTTTCCCGGTGTCGAGGGGCTCTTAGTGACAGACGATGGCTCCGTGGTTATGTCACAAGGTATGTCCGCTTTTGCCGAGCTTATGGGCAGGTAAACGAAGTGAAGACAAACAGAAGGGTACGCCTAGCGCTGCTCGTGGCGGGTGCAGCCGCACTGCACGCGGTGGAAGGCTGGATACCAAACCCCTTGACTGTAAGCCTTGGTCCCGGTGCCAAACTGGGGCTGGCGAATGTAGTGACGGTAGCAGTGGTCATGCGTTTTGGCTGGCGTGACGCAGTAGTTGTAGCGGTGCTCCGCGCGCTACTCGGCAGTCTGATTGGCGGCTCCTTTCTTACTTTGGGATTTTTCCTCAGCCTAAGTGGCGCAGTGACTAGCGCAGCAGGAATGGGGCTAGCCCGTCTAGTATTTGGTAATCGACTTAGTGCGGTTGGCCTTAGCCTGCTCGGAGCGCTCCTACACAATCTCGCTCAGCTTACGGTGGCGTCCCTATTGGCGCGCCATTTCGGTCTCTTTGTGCATCTGCCCTATCTTATGCTGATGGCCATTCCCACCGGATACTTGGTTGGAACAGCGGGTGCACTGTTGTGTCGCTATCTTGTCCCGAGTAACATGCGAAAGGGTGGGCTAAATGAAGTCTAAGCGCAATACTTGGATGCTCCTGTTGTTCTTAATTGTAGGTCTCTTTCTCGGGGGCCTCCTCGGGGAGCTGGCTGCCCCCGTACTGCCGTTCCTCACCTTGTCAAGTCCGACCTACGGTTTTTATCCGCCACTAAGCCTAACACTTGGTCCGCTAACGCTCGTTTTTGGTATTACGCTAAGTGTGTCGGTAGCCATGGTGTTTGGTCTGATGCTTGCGTATCTGGCCTATCGTGCCCTATAGCGCATGAACATCTTCTTAGCTTCCGCTTCACCCCGGCGGCTTGAGTTGCTTAGGCAAGTGGGTGTGGAGCCGATTATCTGGCCTTCATCTTTTGCGGAGGAAACGCGCCACTTTGGCGACCCCGTGGCTCATGCGCGTGAGTATGCAGAGATGAAGGCGTTAAGGGCCCTGCCGCTACCTACCCCGGGCGTGTGTGTCGCCGCAGATACGGTGGTACACTTTCGCGGACACCTGCTCGGCAAGCCCGAAACCCCGGAACATGCCGCTTGGATGCTGGAGCTTCTCTCCGGTCAGTCCCACGAAGTGGTGACTGGCGTGGCCGTCGCGCAAAGCGCCACGCGGTTCTTAGTCAGCCACGCCTGTACACGTGTGGAGTTTAGGGAGCTTAGTCCCGCTGAGATTAGACGTTATGTGGCCACAGGCGAACCCATAGACAAAGCAGGCGGTTATGCGATCCAAGGTGCGGCGGCTGTGTTTGTGCGCTGCATTGAGGGTTGCTACAGCAATGTAGTGGGATTACCTTTGTCGTTGCTCTACCACATGCTACAGGACTTCGGCGTTGACCTCACGGGAATGAGGGGGAGTGCAGGGGACAATTCGTAATCTGCCTGAGCGCGAGAGGCCGCGCGAAAGGTTGCTGCATCGCGGGGCAAAACACATGTCAAACACGGAGCTGCTGGCTATCCTTATGACTACCTCAGGTCAAAAGGGGGAAAGCGTGCTCGAACTTGCCCAACGTGTCTTAGAGAAAGCGGGGGACATCAGCAATCTCACGCGTCTTACTTGCGATGAGCTGTGTGAGATTAAGGGCATTGGTCCAGCCAAAGCGGTCCAAATCTTGGCCATGGTCGAGCTATCCCGCCGGTTATCCATCCAAGGTACCCCGTCTATCTCCATCCGTTCGCCGGAGGATGTGCAGAAGCTCTTACTCGAGCGGTTGCGCTATGAGGAGCGCGAACACTTCTTTGCCATTCTGCTCAACACCAAGAACCACTGCCTAGGCATTGAGGAAGTTTCCGTAGGCAGTCTTATTCGTCTATTGTGCACCCCCGGGAAGTATTCCGGGCGGCCATTCGGCGCAGCGCGGCAGCTTTGATTATAGCCCACAATCACCCAAGCGGGGACTGTGCTCCCTCGCGGGAAGACATGGAAGTGACACGCCGACTCACTGAGGCAGGTCGACTCCTAGGCATTGACGTACTAGACCATGTTATTTTTGGCGATGGGGTTATACTAAGTTTTAAGGAAAAGGGGCTCATGTAAGGGAGTGTTGCACTCAATGAATTTTCTCAACGTGCGTCCTTTGCGCGATGGAGTAATTGCTGACTTTGACGTTACGCAGAAAATGCTTAAGGCGTTTATTCGGCGCGCTATGCCCGGCCCAAGCTTCCTGCGTCCGCGTGTGGTAGTGTGCGTGCCCGCTGGCGTGACTGAGGTCGAGAAGCGGGCAGTGAAAGACGCCGCGCTCTCGGCTGGCGCGCGCGAAGCCTATACGATTGAGGAGCCTATGGCCGCCGCTATTGGCGCGGGGCTGCCGGTCACCGAGCCGATTGGCAACATGATCGTCGATATCGGCGGGGGGACGACCGAGGTGGCAATCATCAGCCTAGGGGGCATAGTGACGCATAAATCCATCCGCGTCGGGGGCGACGAGATGGATGAGGCCATTGTAGCAAGTGTCAAGAAACACTATAATGTACTTATCGGCGAACGCACCGCTGAGGATGTCAAAATTGGCATCGGGTCTGCTTTCGCGCTGCCTGAGGAAGAAATGGAAGTGCGCGGTCGGGACCTAGTCACCGGTCTCCCTAAGACGCTTAAGCTCACCAGCAGTGAAGTGCGTCAGGCCTTAGGGGAACCTGTGCGAGCGATAGTGGAAGCGGTTAAGGCAACTTTGGAGCGCACTCCTCCGGAGCTAGCGGCTGATGTCTTCGACCGCGGCATCGTCATGACTGGCGGCGGTTCATTGCTGCGTGGCCTAGACAGGCTTATCGCAGAGGAAACAGGTATGCCGGTAGTTATAGCAGACGACCCGTTGACATCTATTGTCCAAGGTGCCGGGCGCTCTTTTGAACACATCGATTTGCTGCGCAGGTTAGACGCGTCGCCTAGGCGAAGATAGAGGAAACAGGAGGTGGTGGGAATGGGGTTCTTAGGGAGAAACCGCTCCGTCATCACCTTGTTGCTGGCTGTGTTTGTGCTGATGGTCTTGCTTAGTTTCTCCGCGCGCGAAGTAGTTGGCGTCACGTGGTTCGAGCGCGTGCTGCACCGCTTGGGCGCTCCCTTTCAGCGCTCCCTCGCCGTCGTTGTTTCGTTTGGCCGGGAGGTGGCGGAGTCGGTGCGAGAACTAAGCACACTTCGACGCGAAAATGAGCGCCTCCAAAGCGAACTTGAGGCGCTTAACTTTAAGTATCAAAACCTAGTAGAAGCGAGGCTTGAACTAGAACGCATACGCGCCTTGCTTGCATATCGCGAGGAGCAGGCAGCGCTCGACCTCATTTTAGCGCGCGTTATTTCCCGCGGCCTAACCACTTGGCACCACGAAGTAGTTGTTGACCGCGGTTTGGCGCATGGGGTACAAACGGGCGATGCGGTGGTCACCCACCGCGGCGCCGTAGGGCGGGTGATAGAGGTCTTTAGCACTTCCGCGCGCGTGTTACTGATTACTGACCCGCGCAGCGCCGTAGCGGCAGTGGTGCAAAACGGACGAGACGGCGCGCTTGCAGAGGGGGACAGCAGTATGCTAGGCGGGGTCAGGCTGGCACGCTTGCCGTGGGACTTCCCTGTAGCTGTGGGCGAACTGGTAATCACAAGTAGACTTAGTGATGTGTTCCCTCGCGACCATGCTTTCGTGATTGGGGTAGTGGCGGAGGTTGTGACCAGTGCTGATGGCCTGCTCAAGTCTGCTAGAGTCATACCTGCGGTCGACTTTGGTCGCCTTGAGGAAGTGCTAGTGGTGCGGAGGATGACGCCGTGAACAAGGCGACACTCATGCTGAGTATCCTCACTGTCGTCTGTGTGTTATTGCACGGAGCGCTTATGCCGAGCCTGACTCTTTTTGGGGGCAGGGTTAACCTGCTTGTGGCCCTAGTGGCAGGTATTGCCCTCCGTTACGGCACAACTTCTGGCATGGTGGTGGCCTTAGGTGCCGGATTCCTAGCCGATACGCTGTTTGTAGGCGTGTTCGGTCTTACGGCTATTCCGTTAGTAGTCATTGGGTACGTGGTAGGTCTAGCGGAAAGGCAGTTCTTTCGCGACGAGCCCCTAGTTGCCGTGGCTGTAGGCTTCATTTCGATAGTGACGTTCGAGCTCTTGGTGTTCTTGCTGTCGCGCATGGCATTTGGGGTATGGTGGGGGAGGGCTTTTGTGCAAGCTTTCATCCCGACGGTGTTAGTCAACGGGGCGCTGATACCCGTTTTCCTTTTCTGGCTCGCTAAGATCTTGCCGCGACGCAAACGCGAGGTGATATAGATGGAGAGCCTCTTTCACAGGCGTTTAAACGCGATGACGGTGACAGTCTTTGTGGCTGTCAGCGTGCTCATCTTTCGCCTCGCCTATATCCAGATTGTGCATGGCGCTAACTACCGGAGTGACGCGGACAACAACCGCTTCCGAGAAGTCGTGCAGGAGGCCCCGCGGGGCAAGATTATTGACGCTTACGGCGTAATTATGGCTGCAAACCAGCCTGGGTATTTTGTTTCTATGCACCATACGCGCAGTCCGGAGTTAGACGACATCCTAGCTCGCCTAGTGGGCATCCTGGACCCTCAGGGTGGCGACCCTGAGCGGATATCGGTGCCTGAGTTTAGGCGGAGGTTGCAGGCAGCGCGTTTTCGGCGTTGGCAGCCCGTTAGGCTTCTCGATACACCGCTCGCCTTTGGCGATGTTAGGCTCGTACAGATTGAAGAGAGACGTATAGAACTCCCCGGGGTCATCGTTGAGGTACAGCCGGTAAGGAGTCATCCTCTGGGTTCATCAGCCGCGCACGTCCTTGGTGGCATGGGACGCATTACGTACGGTGCGGAAAGACTGAGGGAGTTGAATGCGCAACTCGGGTTTGACCGCTACTGGGTCGACAGCAGCGTCGGGCGCTTTGGGTTAGAACAGGCTTACGAGTTCATCGAGCGCAACCTTTCACTGCGGGGTGTGGACGGTTTTCAGCGCGTAGAGGTTGACCACTTGAGCCGTCCCGTAAGAGAGCATGGCTTACAGGAACCTATCCCCGGCAACAACCTACATCTGACCTTAGATGCCGCCTTGCAGCAACACATTGAGGCTTGGCTGCCCGGGCACTTGGAGCGCGTTAGGGCTGCGGCTAGCGCGGCTGGGGTTCGCGGGGAAGACTTGGAGATGGTGGCCCGAGGGGCGGCGGTTGTCGCAATTGACCCGCGCACCGGTGCGGTATTGGCGCTAGTGAGTTATCCGACACCTCATCCGGCTGGAATTTTGCCCAACTGGAGTGCGCTCATTGCGGACCCCGGCCGTCCGCTGGAGAACAAGGCACTCGCGGCGTTTGCTCCGGGCTCGGTCTTTAAGCCGGTTACAGAGATTACTGGTCTGATACACGGTGCCCAAGCCGCTATGCCGCGCGTGGTTTGCACCGGTCGCCTGATGCATCCGGGGCTTGGGGCGCAGGGCAAGCCGTGTTGGATCGAGTATTATCGCGCTGCGCACGGCAATGTGGATGACGTTACGGCCATGCGCGTTTCCTGCAATATTTACTACTACCACATTGCTATGCAATTGCGCACGCAGCTTGGCAGGGCCCATGTCCTTGATGCCTTTGCCACCACGGCTTCGTTTTTGGGCCTTGGCGCTCCCTCTCCTCTGGGAGCGGAGTTGCATGGGTTTGGGCATCAGTCGGGGATGTTGCCCACCAGCGAGCGCTTTCGCCGTAGCGTTAGTGCGACGGGTGAGGATCGTCCGCATGACCCCTATCCCGGCGAAGTGGCCGACATCGCCATCGGCCAAGTCATCCAGACCTATACCCCGCTGCAGATGGCCAATATGATGGCCATGCTGGCCACCGGGCACCGCTACGAAAACTACGTTGTCGACAGGGTTGTTAGTCCCTTTGGTGAAGTCGTCAGCCAAACACAGCCCAAACGGCTGGCCTCACTGGTGCGCACCCCGGAGAACCCTAACGGTCTCATTAACGCTGAACAGCTTGCAAGGATTCAAGAGGGGCTTAGGCAAGTCACACAGGTTGGGGGGATGGGCCTAAACAGTGGCACCGCCGCAGGCGCGTTTCGCGGCGCTCCCTATTTTTCGGCAGGTAAAACCGGTACTGCCGAGGTGTATCGTGGACGTCGCGCGCTGCCGTCCCACGGGTGGTTTGCCGGCTGGGGGGCTGATGCAAACACACGTGAGCCGCAAATTGTAGTGTCGGTGCTTGTGCGGCACGGTCGCGGCGGGAGCCTAGCCGCGGCACCCATCGCGCGTGAAGTTCTCGATGCCTACTTTAGGCTGAAGGCACAAAGAGTTAATCAGTAATGTTTTTTTGCAGGAGGATTTCACTGCCTTGGCAGCGAAAGTTAGCGTGGAGAATGTTTCCCTAAGGAGGGGAGACGCATGGGCAAAGTTTATGTCGTAACTTCTGGCAAGGGAGGCGTGGGGAAGACTACCACCACGGCCAACCTCGGGGCAGCACTAGCTTTCCTTGGTAAGAGTGTGGCGCTAGTGGAGGGTGATACCGGTCTGCGCAATCTAGATCTTTTTCTCGGTCTAGAAAATCGCATGTCTACCACCTGACGGACGTGCTGGAAAAGCGCGTTAAGCTAGATAAAGCGTTGGTGCGGGATAAGCGCTTTGCCAACATGAGTATGCTGCCTGCAGCGGGGCAGCCTAGCTCGCGCGCTACCGAGCGCGACATGAAGCGTCAATGGAGGACTTGGCCAAGCAGTTTGACTTTGTGTTGATTGACTCGCCCGCCGGTATTGACCACGGCTTTCACCTCGCCGCCGCCGGAGCGAAGGACGCCATCATCGTGACAACGCCGGAGCTCCCTGCCGTGCGTGACGCGGACAAAGTAGTAGGACTGATTCGCAGCAAGGGCATCAAATCGCCCAAGCTCGTCATAAACCGCTTGCGCTTAGATATGGTGCGCCGCGGGGATATGTTAAGCCAAAGCGACGTGCTCGGGTTTTTGGGGTAGATTTGCTTTGGATAGTCCAAGCAGACGAAGTGACGATTGTGGCGACAAACAAGGGTCTGCCCTGCGTGCTCTTGCCTGAGAGCAAGGCAGGGCGCGCTTATCGCGATATGGCGCGCCGCATGTTAGGCGAAGCGGTTCCCTTACGCCTCTCTGCAGAGCCGCGCGGCATTATGGGGTTCTTGCATAAGTTTATGGGCGAAGCATAGGCACAGGGGGGAGAGCCGTGAGTAGCGGAAGCAGC
>QLUS01000169.1 GCA_018725535.1 Bacillota bacterium | reverse complement strand
GGAGCGCGTTCCACCTATCGACGTTTATGATGACATCGTCCGAGATGACCGGCGCACGCGGGCCAACCATGGCATACTTGGCGGCATCGTGAAAACCCACGGCTAAGTCTTGGCATAGTGCGCCAAACTCGGCGGCATCCACAACCCGCTTCATCAGTGCAGGAGGAGTTTCTCCTCCCGGAATGAACGTAGCTGCAGCCCCCAGGGCGGTAAAGGTGTCAAGAGAGAATCCTGCTGCACGCAATTTAAGACCCCGCAAATCAGCTACAGTACGGATAGGCTTATGTGCCCACAAGAAAGTTTCCGGTGGCATAGGAACAGCGGGCAGCCAAAAAATCTTGTGACGTGCATAAGCCTCTTGCACTAGCGCCAGTCCACCATGGCCATGTAACCAGGCGTCAAACTCTGCGGCGGTGAGCCCCGATGTCTGACCGCACGACAGCGCCAAGACCGCATCAACGCCGCGCCAGAACGGCCCCCACATAATCGCCCCATCAAGCGTCCCAGCTGTGACGGCACCTAACGTTTCCAGCAATGGTACGACCGTGCCTACGGGATGGACAGTTATTTTCAGCCTGCCGCCAGACATCTGCTCGACGTCTTGCGCCCACTGCTGATAAATAGGATATGCTGGATGGGCAGAGGAACCATGCATCTGGAAAGTCCAGGTGAACACCTGTGCCTCTGGGCCTACGGCGACGGGTGCGATCATTGGACGCACGGCGTACCCCACAAAGAATGTTACCAAGGCAATGACAACACACACGATTAACTGAGTCTTTTTCAACGCTTTCCATCCTCCATTCGTAGATTCTCTAATGCAGAAAGGAACTTTGTTATTCCTTTCCCCTTGACACGAAGTCCGCAGCCAGAAACGTCACCAGCCGTACAGCACGATTAACTGAGTCTTTTTCAACGCTTTCCATCCTCCATTCGTAGATTCTCTAATGCAGAAAGGAACTTTGTTATTCCTTTCCCCTTGACACGAAGTCCGCAGCCAGAAACGTCACCAGCCGTACAGCACGATTAACTGAGTCTTTTTCAACGCTTTCCCTCCTCCATTCGTAGATTCTCTAATGCAGAAAGGAACTTTGTTATCCTTTCCCCTTGACACGAAGTCCGCAGCCAGAAACGTCACCGGCCGTGCAGCAGGTTAGGGAGCCAGAGCACCAAATTAGGGAAGATGATGATGGTTAGCAGACCTAGCGCCTGCAGAGCAATGAACGGCCACACTCCTTTGTACATATCAAAGAGGGTCAATTCCGGAGGAGCCGCTTGCTTTAAGTAAAAGATGGAATAAGCAAAAGGTGGGGTCAAGAGCGACATCTGCAGATTGACGCACACCAGCAAGGCAAACCAAACCGGGTCAAAACCCAAACTAATAGCAAGCGGTGTGAAGATGGGAACTACAATCAGCAAGATACCTACCCAACATATGAGCTTACCTAGGACGAAGAGGATAAGCATCATAATGGCCAATACGACCATGGGGCTCCCGCCAGCGATGCTCATCATCGCATCGTAAATCACCCTGCCGCCCCCCAAAACGAGAACTATCGAGGTAAACATACTCGCCCCCGCAACCAACCACAGAATGGTACTTGAAATCTGCAAAGTGTGTTGGGCGGCCTTTTTCAGCACATCAAAGTTCACCCGTTTGTTAAAGGCCGCAAGCAGAGTTGCGCCGAATGCCCCTGCTGCCGACGCCTCAACCGGAGCGGCAATACCGAAAAAGATGCTGCCAAGCACTGCCACAATGAGCAGAACCGGGGGCACTAACGATGTTAAAAGATCGAGCATAAACGGCATGAGCTTAATTTTCCCTCGCTCTTCAGCGGGCAACGGAGGACCGAGCTCTGGGTGCAAGTGGCAGCGAATGGCGACGTAAATTATGTAAAATGTAGAGAGCAGCAAGCCAGGCACTACGGCTGCTGCAAAAAGCGATACGACCGACACCCCTGCTGACAAAGCATAGATGATTAGCATATTGCTTGGCGGGATAAGGATGCCTAAGCTGCCGCCTGCGCAGATGATGCCCGCCGCCAAAGGCTTGTTATATCCCGCCTTGAGCATGCTCGGTAGCGCCAATGCAGCCATCATGACTATCGATGCGCCGATGATGCCAGTGGTAGCGGCTAGAACAGTGGCCAGCACGATAGCCACAATACCTAATCCGCCGCGCATAGAACCGAGCAGAACCCTCAAGTTCATAAAAAGGCGATCCGCTACACCAGATGCCTCCATCATGCAGCCCATAAACACAAAAAGCGGCAAGGCAATGAGTACGTCACTGGTCATCGTGCCGAAAACTGCGGACACCATAATCGGAATGGAGCGCATCCCCCAGATGGCTAATCCAGTGAACAACCCTAGTCCTGCTAGGACCGAAGCTACTGGCATACCCGAACCTATCCCAACAAGAAGGAGGACAAACATCACCGCCGTAAGCACAGATGGACTCATTGCGGGTCCACCCCCCGCAGCCTCCGCACGGCCTTAAGTACGCCAGCCATAGCCTGTGCTCCTAACAGCAGCATGGTCATAGGGATGACGGCGCGAAACGGCCACAATATGGGCCGCCAAGTGGTCATGCCGGACAGCTCCTGCAACGCATGCGACCTTAACACTGCCTGCAGCGACGGCCAGAAGAGAAAGCCCGCAACAGACAAGAGAATTAGATGATGGATGAGGTCGATGGTGACTCGCTGGGAGTGTGTCAAGCGGAAGAAGTGCACAAGATCCTCAGCCGAGATATGCGCCTTTTTATTGTAGTAATGAGCGACTGTCAGCATAAAGGGTACAGCAAACAGCCAAATTGAAACATCTCTCACCCAGGGTATTGGGCTTAAGAAAAAATACCTAGCCACAATCTCGGCAACCATCACAACAATAAGTGGGTAGACCAGCCACATGAGAATGGACTCCAGTCGTTCGTTCAACGAGTTCACAATCCGCATCAAGTACCCTCGGTTCTCCACAGCGTCTCCTCCCCTAAGTGGCAACGATTCGTACTTCCACAACAAATTCGCCACTCTGTATTCTTTTCTGCAAACCATCACCTCCATTGTGGCAAATTTGTTCCCCTCCTTGATTCGTTTTCCTAGAAGTACGCACAAACTATCAAAAGAGCTCTACCACGACCTATATCTCGCCCCCATCCACCCCTCTCTGGCATGCTCACCCAGTCATCCGGTGGTCTGACCACATGCTCTATATCTGTATTCTACGTCTTGTGGCGCTTCCCTCTATTTAATACAAATTAAATTTGATGGGTATTTACTTGACTAACACGCCTACTACCCCTTGTGTCGAAGGAGCTCGTCCTGCGTAGTGGGTGGTACATGCATCCTGACTTTAGGACTTTAACCCCACAATCTGTTCTTGTTTCAGCCCGGAGACTGTTGTGCGACAATGTTCTCCGGGCTTTTGCATGCTCAAAATTGACTCAA
>QLUS01000168.1 GCA_018725535.1 Bacillota bacterium | reverse complement strand
ACCCTCTCCCAGAGGGAGAGGGAAGATGTTGGGAGGAAGAGGGGAATTGTAAGGACTAAGACGGAGCTTTGAGGGTAAGGGTGGGCGAGAGTTAGCCCGGCCAGTAAAGCAAGTTCTCCGGTTATAAATGGTAGCTAGGCTGAGGGCGCGCGAGAGTTAGGCAGAGTAACTTGGCGCGGGAGCGGGCGTCTGCAGCGAGGCTGAGGGCGCGCGAGAGTTAGGGTTGTAGAAGTATATTGCAGTTTTTAGGATGTTTTCCGACATCCTATTTGTTGTTTCTCTGTGATTGTAGTGGCAGAGATTTTGGAATGGATTGCTTTCGGCTTGAGTCTATGGGCTGGGATAACTTGTTAGCAGGATTTTTGCTTGGGGGAGAGAATTTATTAACGATCATTTGTTTGTGGCAAAATCGAGTAATCGCCTTAAGGGAGGTGCGGCTGTGAGCAGGTTTCGTTATCAGAGCTGTTTGTTGCTGGCATCTTTGTTTATCTTATTGCTTAATTTCGGTTTGGTTTTTGCAAATACGCTTTGGCCAGGAAACCCTGTAGCGCGCTTTGTCTGGACGGCTGAAAACGCTAATGCGAACAGGACCGGGCTTGGCTTGACTTATGTTGTCTATGGCGTAGTCTATGCGCGCAACGTCTCAGGTCAGCTTGTGCATAGCAGCTTTGCGTTAAATACGAACTCCTGCGCCTCCTGCCATCTCACCCATATGGCGCCGGGTAGTGGCTTACTTTTTCAGCGTTCGATATATAACACCTGCAGCACGTGCCACTTTGGCGCTACCATCAACAGTTTTAATGTGCTGGCGGGCTTAACGCCAGGTGGCGCTGTAGCCGGCGGCGGGCGTTTCTTTGACGGAGATTTTCCCGCCCAAACAGGCGAGAGGAGCGGCGTATCTTTTCATCAGGCTACTAGTACTTATCAGCATTGGCAGGCGCCGGGCAGCGGCTTTAGCGTTCAGCCAGCGGCGGACAGTCCCTGGAGGCAGCCCTTTGCCTGTGCTTCCTGTCACGGGGCGCACGGCACTTATAGCAACCGTCTGCTTCATTTCAACGTCAACGGTCAGGCGCGCCGTTTTAATAACATCCCCTTGGAAACTGTGGCTGGCGAGGTTTACCTGACGGCGCAGGGGGGGGAGCAGAACGCCCTGGCTATATTATTCGCGCGACTCCGCCCTGTTTGAAAGCCATGGTCTGCAAATCAGAAACTCCCATAGCGTCGATGTAACGGCGGCTTTTCGGGTAAACCACCAGCTTGGTCGGGTTTGGCTGGAGCAGTCGGCTTTGGCAGGCGACGGTCCTTATAGCATCTCCTTTAGTCAGGCGACGGTCGTTGATTTAGCTGTGGAAAATGCCGGCACCGCCCAGGAGAGGACTGTTTATCGCAGCGGTGTGGTGAATTTTTGTACGGCTTGTCATACCGGCTATCTGCAGCAGAGAACTGTGAGCGGCAGCATTTATCTTTATACCGAGCACGCTAATTTTGCGCACCCGATCGATACGAACATTAATCCGGCAGTAGCAAGCGGCTCCGTAACTAATCCGCCCGCCGATTTTCGCCTCGAGCATCAGGGCGGAGAGAGACGGCTTGTTTGTTTGAGCTGTCACTTTGCGCATGGCACCGATGCGGAGCGAATGACGCGTCGCGACTTTACTGTTCCGGCTTATCCTGTAGGCAGTGTTTTGATTCCGACTCAGACAAGGTTGCTGCGTTTTGGCAGTGAAGCAAACGGCAACAGGGAAGTCTGCTTAGTCTGCCATGCCGCGTCAGACAGCCGCCTGTCCAACAATTTGACTGTGCTATCGACGCAGCCGACGTCAGGCAGTATCGGTGCCACTGAGAATATCGTGATTAACTTTGACCGGCGGGTGGAGCTTGCTTCTGTGTCCCTGGGAGGCGAGACTGACAGCGTTTCTTTACGCGTTTATGGTAGCGTCTACGGCACTGTGGCCGGCAGTGTTTATCAGCTCAACGACTTCCGTACGCTTGTTTTTGCGCCGTCGCAATCACTGCCCAGTCAGCAATATACGGTGCAGTTACCGGTGCCGCCGCAGCCAACCGTCTTTTCTTGGTTTGGTAGGATACTGGCAGAGCTTTATAACTTTAACTTTACTGTGCCGTAACTTCGCCTGCCGTAAAAAAGATGAAATCGGTTTACTATTTTATGTGGCAGATTGGCGGAAAGAGAGAGACGGTGTGAGAGATTTTTTGTTTGAAACTTTGCTGAATTTGCGCCGGCAACTGCATGGCTGTCCCGAGGGCGGTTTTACTTTGTCGGCGACGAGAGCTTGTCTGCAAACCGCTTTGAAGGCTGCCGGTCTAGCAGTCGAGGAGCTGGGCGGCGGCTTGGTGGCGGAATTGGGTGCCGCCGGCGGGAGACGCGTGCTTTTACGCGCCGAGCTGGACGGGTTGGCGGTGGCTGATGGCAAAGATGTGCCGTATCGTTCCCGTCATGAAGGTTTTGCTCACGCCTGCGGTCATGATGGGCATACGGCTATGCTTTTTGGCGCGATCCTTTTACTAAAAAACCGCCGGTTGCCGGGACGAGTACGTTTTATCTTCCAGCCGGCGGAGGAAACTCCGCCGGGCGGAGCGCAGGCAATGCTGGCGGCGGGTGTGCTAAAGGATGTGGCTGCCGCCTTTGCCCTGCATCTTGTGCCGCAGCTGCCTTTTGGTAGCGTGGGGATTAAAGCGGGCGTGCTGATGGCGGCTGCCGATAACTTCAGGCTGGTGATTTGTGGCAGCGGCGGTCACGGCGCTATGCCGCACCAGGCGGTGGATGCGCTGGTGGTGGCGGCGCAGACTGTGTTGGCGCTGCAGGCTTTGGTCAGTCGGCAGATAGATCCGTTGGAACCGGTCGTCGTGACGGTGGGAAAAATAACGGGCGGTAGCGTCGCAAACGTGGTGGCTCAGGAAGTTGTGCTGGAGGGGACTGTGCGGACGCTGGCGCCTGAGTTGCGTCAGACTATGCCGCAGCGGCTGCGCACGATTGCGGAGGGTATTTGCCAGGCTTTCGGTGCACGCTGCCAGCTGGAGTATAGTTTTGGCTACCCGGTGCTGAAAAATGATCAAGCGATGACGGAGTTAGCCGCTAAAGCGGTAGTCGATAGCGGTTTGCAGCAAGTGATCTTGGACCGACCGCTACTCGGCGGAGAGGATTTTGCCTATTTGCTGGAGCAGGTGCCGGGGTGTATGCTTTTTTTAGGCAGCGGTGATGAGCGTTTCAGCTATCCGTTGCATCATCCTTGTTTTGATTTTAATGAAGCTATTTTGCCGCTGGGAGCGAAGTTGCTCGCGTGTCTAGCAGAGAAGGCGCTACTTGTCTAAGTGCGCTTTTTTGTTGAGCAAGGGGACGCTTCTTCTGGTAGATTCACAAATACTTTAAGCTTTGCTTTAGCTTTTAGCCTTTAGCCTTTGCCTTTAGCCCACATTTTTAGCTTTGCCCTCACCCTA
>QLUS01000167.1 GCA_018725535.1 Bacillota bacterium | reverse complement strand
GTCAGATGTGTATAAGAGACAGCTCCATTAGGAGCGTAGATGTCGACATAATGCCCTAAAGCTCCATCTGCTAGCCTTCCGCTGTGTTCCACTGGGGACGGTTCTTTTTGTTCCACTGCGAAGAAGTCATCCTTTGTGCGCAGCCCATTGTCCTGTTGAATGTCCTGCCCTAGCACTTATGCTACAATGGGAGTGTCGTTAACGCAAGGTAGTTTGAGGTGATTCAAGTGCAGGCAGTGGGATTTGGGGCGGTGCTGTTGTCGTCCTTTTTTTTCGGGTTTAACGGCTATTTCGCTAAAGTGGGATATGGCCTTGGATTTTCGCCGCTTAGACTGTTGACCGTGCGCTTCACTGTCGCAGCAATTGTAATGTGGGGTATAATGGTGTGGTTCGGGAAGAATAAAGGCAGTGTATCCCGTCCCCTTCTCTTTGGTCTAGCAGCGCAAGGCGCGGCCTATGCATTAACAGCACTTGGCTTTTTTAAAGCTTTAGAGCTGATGCCTGCCGGGCTGGTAGGTATCTTCTTTTATATGCATCCCCTAGTCACCCTAGCTTTTGCGCGCGTCTTATGGGGTGAGCGGGCCAGTAAGTATATGCTCGGAGCTTTGCTCTTAGCTATCTTTGGCGCAGCTCTAGTATCGTGGTCAGGCGGCGGCCCTCCGCTTGCCCCGGCCGGATTACTGTGGATTGACTTATCGGCCTGTTCGTACGCGGCCTTTACGCTTATTGGCCAAAAAACCCCCGGGACTTTGGACGCGGTTGTGGTCTCGGCGTACTCCATAACTTTCTGCGCGCTGTTCCTAAGTATGCTTAACCTGCCGCTATATATGCTAACGGGCGAGCTGACGGCTAAGATGTGGCTGGTAGGGCTAGGCATTGCTATCGTCTGCACCGTGCTGGCCATACTACTGTACGTGGTGGGGATTAAATCGATTGGCGCCTCGCGCACTGCCATCTTAAGCGCTGCGGAGCCGCTTTCGGGCGTCCTTATTGCCGCCGTGCTGCTAAATGGGCGCATGTTTGTTTGGCAGTGGGCAGGGATGGCTTTAATTGTTGGCGCGGTAGCAGTCAGCCGCAAAAAGGGGGGCAACTAAGTGTGTGGTATCTCAGGATTTCTTAACACCCGCCTGAGCTTAGACGAAAAAAAAGGCGTGCTGACCAAAATGATGTCGGCCATTGCCCACCGCGGGCCGGATGATTTCGGCTCGTTTGTGGACGAAGATGTAGCGATAGGGTTTAGGCGCCTTAGCATTATTGACGTTGCCGCCGGGCATCAGCCGCTGTGCAATGAGGATGCCACGCTGTGGCTTACTTTTAACGGTGAGATATACAACTACCTAGAGCTCCGCGCGGGGCTAGCAGAGCGCGGCCACCGCTTCGCTACGCATACGGACAGCGAAGTAATCCTCCACCTGTTTGAAGAGCAGGGCATAGCGTGCGTTAAGCTCTTGCGAGGCATGTTTGCCTTTGTTATCTGGGACACCAACAGCAGAACCCTCTACGGGGCACGTGACCGCTTTGGCATCAAGCCATTATACTACTCGAACCAAGGCGGCGCTTTTATCTATGCTTCTGAAGCAAAAGCCATTCTTGAGCATCCCGCGGTGGTGCGCGCAGTCGATGAAGACTCTCTGCAGCACTACTTTACTTTTCAGTTTGTGCCTGACCCGACAACGCTGTTTAAGGGGCTTCTGCGCCTGCCCCCGGCCCACTACTTTTCGCTCCGCGACGGGGAGCTCTCGCTTAAGAAGTATTGGCAACTGGAGTTTCGCCCGATAAGCAAGCCCGTGTCATACTTCGTGGAGGGCACGGAGCATTTACTGACCGAAGCCGTAAGAATGCACATGATGAGCGAAGTCCCGCGCGGCGCATTTCTTTCAGGCGGAGTGGACTCAAGCGTGATTGTCGCTTTGCTGCGCAAAATGGGGAACCTCTCTACTTACTCGGTAGGGTACGCGGAAGAGAAATACGATGAATTGCCTGAAGCGCGATATACCGCCCACGCGCTAGCTACAGATCACCACGAAGTGCGTGTCTCCGCCGAGGACATGTGGGAAGCGCTGCCTGATATTATCTGGCATATGGACGAGCCTGTGGCCGACCCTGCGGCCTGCGCTCTATACTTTGTAGCGAGGCGAGCAAGCCAAGATATTACCGTCGTATTGTCCGGTGAAGGTGCGGACGAGGTGTTTGGCGGCTATGGCATCTATCGGGAACCGGGAGAGGTGCGAAAGTTCGCCCGCTTTCCCTCTCCCATGCGGGCGCTGCTTTCCTCGATCGGTCGCATGCTGCCGGAAGGAGTAAAGGGGAAAGACTATCTGCGACGCGCGATTACCCCACTGGCAGAACGGTACTTCGGCAACGCCCTCATTTTTAGCGAAGCACAGAAGGACAGGCTCCTCGCCTTGCGGGCTAACAGGCGCTTGTTACCTACGGACATAACCCGCCCCTACTTCGAGCAAGCAAAAGACTTAGACGACATCGCACAAATGCAGTACCTTGACTTTAACACTTGGCTCACGGGCGACATCTTGGTTAAGGCTGACCGTATGACCATGGCCCACTCATTGGAGCTGCGAGTACCTTTCCTTGACCATCACTTAGTGGAGTTCGCGGCCACCATTCCCCCAGAGCTTAAAGTAAACGGCAATATGACGAAGCATGTGTTGCGCCAAGCAGCACTTCACTGGTTACCACCAGAGGTGGCCAAGCGCCCAAAGCGCGGCTTCCCGGTGCCCACGCGCGAGTGGATTAAGCGCGACTGGCAGACGCGACTTGCAGAGACACTCAAGAGCTCTAGTATTAGTCACTACGTCAATACGAACTACGCGCAGGAAATGCTGGCTGAGCATATCGCCGGAAAGAACGACCACAGCCGTAGGCTGTGGACGATACTAGTCTTTCAGGTGTGGCACAGGCTGTATATCGAACGCCAGCGGTAACTCAATCCCGGCTTCCCTTAGCTGACTTCGAGCTTAGTCAGCCTGTTTTGTTTTTCTCGCTAAAAATGCCGCCGCCAAGGCGGTAAGCGGGATGGAGGACACCAGTCCAATACTCCCGGCGAGCGCTCGGAGACAAAGGGGACGGAGACAAAGGGGACGTCAGACTGTGTCACAGTGCAGTTTCTAAGTAGTCGCCGTCATAAAGACCATGCAAACGGGAACTATTGCTGGCTTTTTGAGTATTCTTGCCGCATCCGGCCAGGGTTCTTGTCACATACGGCCACTGTTCCTGTAGTATCCGGCCAATAAACGACACCTCAAATATCAAATCCTGTACAATGTAATTAGGGCCTGCTGATTAAGCGATTTTTGCGGCTATAGCCCGTGCATGGCAGGCAAATAGGCTGCGCCAAAAATGGACAAAGAGAACCCGAAGCCTACGCTCCAAGTTCATTACCATTAAATGTAAGGCATACTGTCTCGCTGGTTCCTCGCAGGCGAGT
>QLUS01000166.1 GCA_018725535.1 Bacillota bacterium | reverse complement strand
GCCGTCACTGCGGGGGTTGCCTTGCTCGTTGCTTCCTTAATTTGGTTCTTGGGGTTGCAGCCTGCACCCCCCGAAATTATTGTCGCCTTAGAGGCCGAGCCGATCACACTCGACCCTTTTAACGCCGTAGATCATATTTCCCCCGTAGTACAACAAGTTATCTTCGAAGGGCTACTGGAACTTGGCGCTAACAATACGGTGCTGCCTAAGCTAGCAACGGCCTTCACAGTCAGCGATGATGGACGTGCCATTACTCTTACTCTACGCCAAGGAGTTAGATTTCACGACGGCACACCCTTTGACGCCGCAGCCGTCAAACAAAACTTCGAGTTCTTGCTAGACCCGCGTAACCAGATGGCGCGCCGCTATCTCTTTGACTTTATTGACGCCATTACGGTCCATAACCCACACTCCATCACCTTTGCCAGCAATCGGGCAGATTACGCGCTGCCCTACTATTTCGCTCATCCTGCAGCCGGAATGAAGTCGGCGCGCGAACTCGATAAACGGGCGCGCGATCCGCTGCATAATCTCACGCACACGGCTGTGGGCACAGGTCCTTTTCGGCTTATCCTGTGGCACGGCAGGCGGTATGTGGAGCTTGAGCCTAATCCCTACTACTGGGACAACACCGCCAAGTCGACCGCGCGCCTGCGATTCCTGTTCGTCCCTGACGCTACAGAGCGCATAGAGATGCTTAGGCGCGGTGACGCGCATGTGGCCTTCCCCACGGCTCTAACAGAGCCTACGCAAGCCGCCGGTCTTGTGGCATTAGACCTGCCCCTCCCGCAGGTATACTATGTCGGCCTAAATCTTGCACGTCGAGAACTCATGGACATTAGGGTCAGGCAAGCCATGAACTACGCGCTAGACAGAGAGCGCATAGTGGCAGCGGCTAACATGCGCGGTTTCCCTCTGTCCTCGCCTGTATCTCCCGCTATTTTTGGCTACGCTCCCATAGGAGACTTTTCCTACAACCCCTCCCGCGCGCGCAGCTTGCTGACGGAGGCGAACTGGGCGCAACTTACCCCGCTAGAGCTTATGGCAGCTGACAGACCAGAGACCGAGGCTTTGGCGAGAGCAGTTCAGGTCGATCTAGCTGCCATAGGCATCACTGTCAAGGTCGTTGCGCTGCCTGAAGGCGCATTGCTTACGCGCCTTGACGCCGGTGATGCGCCGGATATGTGGCTGATGCACTGGCGACCCTATTCCGGGGAAATACACGAGGTGCTAGTAGCGAATTTTAACGAGCAGATAGAGCGGCGGCTGGAGAAAGCGCGTGCTACGCCGCAGCTGTCCGCCGCCCTAGGGGAGTTTGCAGAGTTGCAGGCAATCGTCATGGAAGATGCGCCGTGGCTGTTTCTATTTACCCCGGTGCGGCAAGCTGTGCATCTGCATACAGTGACGGGTATCGAGGTTGGAGCAAATGGCGCACTGAGGCTAAGTCGAATCAGGCTTGTGCTACCTAGGCCTTCGCAGTTAACGCCAAGAATTCGTCTAGTTCTGCTAACGCCGAGTCGATAGCCGATTGCCAGAACTCCGTTCGCGTGATATCTACACCGAGGTGACGAAGGGCTAGGTCCTCCGTGCGCATACGGCCGGTATCGCGCAGAAGATCGTCGTACTTCTTAGCAAAAGCGGGGCCTTCTTTCATGGCTTGCGCGTACACGCCTGTGGCAAACAGGTAGCCAAAGGTGTAGGGGAAGTTGTAGAACGGCACGCCGGTGTTAAAGAAATGGAGCTTCGCTGCCCAGAAATGCGGGTGATACTTGTCCAGAGTATCAGCAAAGGCCTCCTTTTGCGCCATAGCCATAAGGTCATTCAAGCGCTGCTTGCTGACTACGCCCCGCTTGCGTTCCTCATAGAACCTAGTTTCAAAGAGGTAACGCGCCTGGATGTTCATTAGCAGGGTGGCGGCACGTTGCAGCTTGTCTTCCATTAGCGTAATCTTCTCTGCCTGTGAGCTGGCGAGCGCGAGCGCGGCATCACCTACCGCTACTTCGGCAAAAGTAGAGGCTGTCTCCGCGACATTCATCGCGTACTGCTGCGCGAAAGGCGGGAGCTCATTCATTACCGATTGGTGGTAAGCGTGGCCAAGTTCATGCGCTAGCGTCGTCACATTACTCATCGTACCCGAGAACGTCATAAAGATGCGGCTTTCCTGTTTTTCGGGGAAGGTGGTGCAGAAAGCTCCCGGGCGTTTGCCGGGGCGGTCTTCGGCCTCGATCCATCGCTCGCTAAAGCACTTGGCGGTAAAGTCGGCCATGGCCGGGTTAAAGCGGCGGAACTGCTCCACGATAAAGTCCGCAGCCGCGTCAAAGCTCATCTGGCTTCCGACAGAGCCGATAGGCGCATTTACATCATGCCAGTTCAACTTGTCGGTGCCAAGCAGTTCCTGTTTGCGCGTGAGGAACTGCACCAGCCGCCCTTTGTTGGCATCGATGGCCGACCACATCGCCGCGAGTGTGGCAGATTGCATGCGGTTGTAGTCAAGCGGCTCATAGGTGATGTCAGACCAGCCGCGGTGCTTGTACAGGTTCAGCCTAAACCCGGCTAGGTTGTTTAAGGCTAGCGCGCAGAAGTCTGCCTCATTGGCCCAAGCTGCTTCCCAACGGTCAAAAACGTGTTCGCGGAACTCGCGGTTGGGACTCTTCATTTTATTCTCTGCTTGACCGGGGGACAAGAGCACTGTCTTGCCGTTCTCCTCTACGGCAATAGACATACGACTGACAACGGTGTCATACAGAGTGGACCAGCCGTGGTAGCCGTCAATCGACAGGTCGTTGACGAGAATCTCTTGTGCAGTCGGCATCTTTTCCTTGGCCCGACGGCGCCGCTCTTCGAGGTTAAACTTAATGGATGCAAGCGAATCGTCCCCGGCGAGTGCAAGCCACTGCTCCTCACTCATGCCTACGACGTGCTTGTCGAGGTAAGTAAGGGCAGAGGCGTATGCCGCGCCAATCACTCGCATCCTGCCGACCAACAGCTTTGCTGGGTCATCTTTGACGTTTTGCGCAGTGAGGCAGCCCACAAAGGCACCGGCATGCCGCACCTTTTTCGCCAGAGATTGCACATGGTCGAGAAGCACTACCCAATCCTCGGCTGTTTTTGGGGCTGGGCCAGAAGTTTCCTTGAGCAGTTCCTTGATGGCCGCCTCAAGTGAGTCTAAATAAGTTTCGTACGCTTGTGAACTGCTGCCGCCCGGGAAGATTGACTCGAGGTCCCAGTTTTGATTTAAAGCCATTTTCTACACCCTTTCCGTGAATTTGATCGCCTCAATTGTAACTTGTCGCTGGCTCAAATGTAAACGCACATAGGATGTGGGGGCGTGTACCTTGCCGGACGAACTTATCAGCTTCGTTTTCTCTCTGTTTCTGGCCCTCGGTGCCGTCTTCTATGTGGCTTTCCTGCGAGATCGTTATTCCGCCCTGCATACCGCAGCGGTCTTCTCGCTTAGCACGGCGATAGCGGTGGCTGTACTGC
>QLUS01000165.1 GCA_018725535.1 Bacillota bacterium | reverse complement strand
ACATGGAAGGCATCGCCGGGGTCACACGCTTTGAGGAAATTGAGGCAGGGAAGCCGGGGTACGAGTATTTTCGCCAAGTAATGACGCGCGAAACAAACGCCGCCATCGAGGGAGCGCTAGCCGCCGGGGCAACGCAGGTGGTAGTGCGCGACGCGCATGACTCCGCCTGTAATCTCCTGCCGGAGGAACTGCACCCTGAAGCCGTGTTGATCCGCAATTGGTCGGAAGGACCGTTTGGCATGATGGAGTGTATTGACAGCTCTTTTGCCGCAGCGGTGTTTGTCGGTTACCACGCTAAAGCCAACACCCCACACGCTATTCTTAAGCACACCATGAGCTTCAAGATTGGCGATTTGCGTGTCAACGGTTTGTCGCTACCGGAGGCGGGATGGAACGCCCTAATTGCCGGATACTTCGGCGTGCCCGTAGTCTTTGTTGCGGGGGATAAAGCAGTCTGCGAGCAGTGCAAAAGCTTTTTGGAGAAGTGTCACACAGTCGCCGTTAAAGAAGCAGTGGGGTCGGCTTCTATTAACCTGCACCCCGCCAAAGCCCGCGAGCTGATTCGTGCCGGAGTGGAGAAAGCAGTGCGCGAGCGTGCGCAATGCAGCCCCTTTACTCTCGCGGGTGGGTATACGGTAGAGATTGAGTTTACTAAGGAAGAAAAAGCCTACCGCGGGCAATGGTATCCCGGTGCGGAAAGAGTTGACGACCGCACACTGCGCTTTAAGTCCAATGACTTTTTGGCCTGCCTGCGCTTTTTCGAGTTCGTTAGTTGAAAGCCCCGCCGTGGAACATTTCCCCACTGCTGTCGTCCAAGATGAGGAAGATAGTTTAGGAGGGGTAACATGAAACGTATTTTTACCTTGGTGTTGGCTGCTCTGGTGCTGCTCGCCTCTGTTTCGCCTGTGTCCGCACGCACGGACATCAGGCTAACGGAGGCTATTCGTCTGGCCAAGCAGTTCTTCCCGGAGACCGACAATTTCCGTACATTTCGCTCTAGACTAGAGGCGGGCGAGGACCGGGTGGTTTTTCACCTGCACTGGTCTAGGGCCACCACCGACCCCGCGCGGCATAATCCGTCCAATATATGGGTTTCGGTGGACTTGAACCGGCAGCTAATTGTATCTTATCGACATGAGCCCGCCACACCCCGCACGCAATCCGCATCTTTAACGGCTATCCCACAGTTCGGGCGCGAGCACGCGGAACGTGTGGCAACAGATTTTGTCCGGCGACTAGCCCCCGCACAATTCGCGGGCATGCGACTAAGTAATGTCGAAGAGCCAGCCATCATAATTGGCAGGCGTTTCTGGCCGCATTTCTACGTGTTTAGCTATGTGCGCTTTGTCAACAACATTGCGTTTCCTAGCAATGGATTGAGGATTACCGTTAACGCCGATACTGGCACCGTCCAAGAATACAGCCTCAGTTGGGGCGACTATACTTTTCCTGCCCCGCAAAACCTCATCTCCCAGGCTGAACTGACGCGTGTTTTCAACGAGGTGGGCCTTAAGCTCGTTTACCAGCGGGTGCAATGGTGGAGACCCATGCAAAATAAGGAGAACGAACCCTTTTTGGCATATATCTTAGAGGACGGCTCCGTGCTGCAAATCGATGCTTTTACCGGCAAAGTGACGCGTAGCAGTTGGGGACCTCAATTACCGCCGGGCATAGACTTTGCTGCTAGTGAAGCCGACAAAGCTCGCGCAGGGCTAACGGAGGCCGAGCTTAAAGAAATCGACTTTGTAGCGGGACTAGTTACGGCCGAACGGGCGGAAGCGATTGCCCGGGAAATAGCGGCACTGCCGGCGACCGTGCCCCTCGTCGCCAGCCAATTATACGGCCGGGGTGAGAATGGCGATCGGATATGGCAACTGCAGTTTGGCACGCGCCATGACCACGATATGGTGTGGGTTGGCGTGACCCTCGATGCCGTTACAGGTAAGCTGCTCACTTTCTATTACACGGATAGCAACTACCAGCCTGTCGCGCCTAGACTTGAGTTAGAGGAAGCCCAGCAAATAGCACAAGCTTTTCTGGCACGTTGGGCAGGAGACAAACTGGGGGACATCAGGCTAGTAGAAGAACCAGCCGCGACCCCTACTGATGAGCTACCGCAGGGCTATTTGCTGTGGTATCAGCGCTTTGAGAACAATATCCCAGTGCAGGGCGACCGCGTGCATGTCCATGTGCGCCACGACCGCCGCGTGGGTACCTTTGGATTCAACTGGTACGAGGGCAAATTCCCCTCGCCCGCAGGCGCGTTGACCCCAGCACAAATGAACGCCCAGTTCCTTAGCGAGCAAGGCTTGCATCTGCAGTATGTTTTGGAGTTTGTCGAAGTAAAGGATAGGTCCGCCGCGACAGTGGTGAGATTGGTCTATAGGCCTAAAGCGCTAAGCTCCTACAACTTTAACGCCTTCACAGGCAAGAACGTCGACCACACCGGCAAGGAAATCGTGCCTGTCGTCAAGCCCGTTTACCGCGACATCACCGGACACTGGGCAGAACGCGACATCAGGCAATTGGTAGATTTAGGCCTGCTAAGGCTCGCGGGTCCGGAACTGAGACCCGACGCCGTCATCACCGTAGGCGAGTTCTTGCAGGTGTTGTCAGACGCCTCGGGCTTTAGCGTGGATGCAGCGGCTGAGGCACGCAGCTTCGCCACGCTAAGCGGCATGATGAATGAGGACGAGGCGGAAGCCGCCGATTTGAACCGCCCGCTGACGCGGGAGCTAATGGCGTTCTACCTAGCGCGTCATCAAGGACATGGCCAAACAGCCGCTCTGCAGGGCATTTGGTCGGCTCCGTTTAGGGATTTTGCGGCCATCGCTGCCGAATACCAGGGCTCGGTAGCCATCGTGCACGCCCTGAAGCTAATGCGCGGCGATACCAATGGCAATTTCCTGCCGCGCGAGCAAGCCACACGCGCACAAGCCATAGTCATTATTGCGCGCATGCTGCATATGCAATAACGCCATGATCAAAAGCCACCCCGCAGCTCGCGCTCGCGGGGTGGCTTTTCTTAGAAATCGAACAGGTCGCCTAGCAGTGACTTGCGGCGGCGCGGGTCACGGGTGTCGCGAGTGTCGCGAGAATCACGGGTGTCGCGGGAATCTCTCCTGTCGTCATCGAGTCGCTCTGGTCGTTCGGTTCGCTCGGGCCGTTCGGTTCCCGACAACTCGACGATTTTGTCTAGCTCGCCGCGATCTAGCCAGACCCCCCTGCACTTCGGGCAGTAGTCAATTTCGACACCTTTGCGCTCCGACATCTTTAGTTCAACATTGCTGCACACCGGACAAAGCATAGCCTAACCTCCTTAATTCAAGAAGCAAAAGGGACGTTGTGCCATGAAGGCAAGTGATTGCATCAAAGATGCATGACTGAAGCCGTGCTACACAAGAGATGAGGGTAGGCCCCTCGGAGCCGCCATGCAGGTGGAGGCTCCAAACCACCTTAAGCTGCTGTGGTCAAAAGCTACGGTGG
>QLUS01000164.1 GCA_018725535.1 Bacillota bacterium | reverse complement strand
TGTTTTTGTCGGAGGAGTATGATGTGTGACGGAGGTGGGCGATGAGAATACCCTGCAAACACCCATTAATTGTAAGGCGCACGGTAATTGGCGGTGAGCTGCCCTTAGTGTGTATTCCGCTTGTCGCCGCGCATAGTGAAGCGCTGCTAGATGAGGCGCGCGTAGTGACGGAGTATGCGCCCGACCTCGTGGAGTGGCGCGCAGACTATCTGCTGGGGCTCGCGCCAAGCGACGTGGGGCTGTTGGCGGAGCTTCGCACCATTATCGGGGAGACGCCGCTTATCTTCACCTATCGCTCTCCTCTAGAGGGCGGGCTTGCGCCTTTGGACTTAGCCCCGCGCATAGAGGCGATTTTCGCCGCCTTAAACTCCCCACACGTAGACATAGTGGACTTCGAGCTCGGTTCCGGCGCGGAAGCGGTGAACGCGGTTAGGCGGGAGGCAAATAAACACGGAAAGAGACTGCTGCTTTCATGGCATAACTTTAGCTCAACACCGGACGAATCATTTATCACCAACAAACTCGTGGAGGCTAAGCAGCAAGGGGCGGACATAGCTAAGGTTGCGGTGATGCCTGCGAACAGCCGTGATGTTTTAACGCTCTTAAGCGCGACACTCGCAGCGCGCCTCGAGGTGCCAGATATTCCTCTAATCAGTATGTCCATGGGGCCGACAGGCATTGTCTCGCGTGTGTTTGGCGGCAACTTCGGCTCAGACGTTACATTTGCGCAGGGGCAGAGCGCTTCAGCACCGGGGCAAATCCCTGTGCAAGGCCTTCGGTCTATTTGGAGGTTGCTGCCATGACGCTTAACTTGCCGCGCGGCATCGTCATCTGCGAGGTAGGACCGCGGGACGGGCTGCAAAATGAGTCGGTACAGCTTAGCGTCGTCGATAAAGTGGCGCTAATCGACATGGTCGCAGCTGCAGGTGCTCGTCGGATAGAAATAGGCTCGTTTGTGAGCGTTAAGACAGTTCCCTCTATGGCTGACACAGACGAGGTCGCGCTGCGTTTGTCTCGGCGCGAGGGCGTCGAGTACCGAGTATTGGTCGCCAATTTAGCCGGGCTTAAACGCAGCCTAGCAGCCAGCATAGACAAGATTAAGCTCGCGGTTTCCGCTAGCGAAACGCATGCGCTGAAGAATCTCGGTCGTACCCCAGAAAAGGTAATGCAGAACTTCACGGAGTGCGTCGCTTTTGCGCGCGCTCACAATATGGCAGTAGCGGGCGCTATATCCACGGCTTTTGGGTGTCCGTATGAAGGACAGGTTGCGCTAGAGAAGGTGCGGAGTCTAATCGAGAGTTTCTTGGCACTTGACGTGACGGAATTATCGTTGTCCGACACCACGGGCGTAGCTAACCCCCGTCAGGTCTACGATTACTGCACGACATTGCAGGCCGAGTACCCCGCCGTGCAGTGGACCCTGCATTTTCACGACACGCGCGGACTCGGGCTAGCGAATGTCTTAGCGGGCATGTTGGCCGGGGTGACGCACTATGACATTGACCCCTTAGAGATTGGCAGAAATTTCCCCGTAGAGATTGGTGCTATAGCCGACGTAAAGTCAGCTGCCGCAATTTTGCTCGCCGTGGCCAAAGAGATGTACCCCACAGGATTTGACAACGCTAACGAAAAAGCGGCCATAGCAGAGTATCGCGCCGAGTTTGCCGCAGCAAACAAGGCTCACGCCGAGAGTGACGCTTTCCCCATGAGTCCGCAGCGGATCCTAGCAGAGGTCAGACAAGCCCTCCCGCCTGATGCCATATACCACCTCGCCTGATTACGCCGCGATTGCACGGGCCTATGGCGTAGACGGTGTGCGCATCAATGCTGCGCATGAATTTGGTCCCACGCTAAGGGAGGCTATCGCCAGCAACAGGCCGGTAGTTATCGACGTTCCAATGGTGAACAACCCTGTACCTACAGCGGGTCACTGGAACATTATGGACATATACTCGCCGCACAAGAAAGTGCATCATGCCAGCACCTAGTGAACACGACCACGCTGAGGAGGTGGAGTTTGGGGAAAATTAGCGAGCCACGGGAACGGTAGAAAGGGGAAAAACAATGGCAAAATTTCTGAAGACATTCCGGGATGCCGAGCAGATTTGGCTAGGACTCGAGAACCCCGGCTCGGAAGAGATTGACTTTATTCTCAAAGGCAGAGCGCTAGCCATCGACGCACAGGGCAACGAGACTGTTCTCGAAGCCACCGACTGCATGTTTATTCCCGAGGGAGAGTATCATCAGCATGTAAGCATTGGTGCTGAGCCGCTGTGGCTCCTGTGGGTGTACACGCCGCAAGCAGAACTACCCCCTGCTAAAGCCTAGTCAAAACAAAAAAGGAGGATTCACGCAATGAGTAAATGGGTGAGAACCGTTGGACTACTGCTAGTCGCATCTCTCCTAGTAACCCTAGTTGTGGGCTGCCGCCCGGCAGCGCGCGCATTCCCGGATCGGACTATTGAAGGTGTTATCGCTTGGGGTGCCGGTGGCGGCACCGATACATCTTCGCGTCTCTTGGCCTCTATTGCCGAAGCCAAGCTCGGTCAAAGTATTACCATGACTAACCGCACCGGCGGCACCGGTGCTATTGCCACCCAGTACGTGTATGACCGCCCCGCCGACGGCTACACAGTGATGTTCCATGCTGAAAACCCGCAACTCTACCAGGTGTTAGGGCTTTCGACCCTCACCTATGCCGACTTCGAGCCCATTCTTCTCACTGTACAGGGACCGACAGTAATCGTGGTGCACCCAGACTCCCCAATTCAGACCTACGAGCAGTTGATCGAGCAGGCGAAAGCTAACCCCGGCAGAGTTAACTTGGGTATCAGTGGCGTCGGTGGTCAACCCTATGTTACCGCTGCCATCCTTAACAGCCTTGAAGGCGTGACTTTTAACCAAGTGGCTTTTGACGGTGACGGCCCGCTGGCCACAGCATTGCTTGGGAAACACATTGACGTTACGGGGCTCGCGTTGTTGGCTGCTGTACCGCAGGTACAGGGTGGCACGCTCCGCGCCCTCGCAGTTGTGGCTAACGCCCCGCTTGATGTTCTTCCGGGCGTGCCAGCCCTAGGCGAGCTTAGGCCCGCTGCGCGCAACATGCTGACAACCGCAGGCTTCTTCTACGGCGTGCATGTTAAGAAAGGTACGCCACAGCCGGTGATCGACAAGCTGCGGGAAGCTTTCGTAGCAGCCTACAACGACCCGAGATTCGTTCAGTTTGCGCGGGAGCGCGGCCTAGTGCTACTGGGGCACACCGGGCAAGCCGCACGCGACTACATGACGCAATGGCAGCGCCATATGGCTTGGCTCATATACGACGCTGGCGGCGCTAAGGAATCACCACAGAAGTTTAATATCGCGAGACCGTAGGTTATGATGAAGAGGGGAGGAGAGACATCCTCCCCTCGCTAAGGCAAGGAGGGGTTGCCGTGGACGCAAAAGGCACACCAAAGGCAGAGAGCGCTCTGCAACGCCCCGGAGAAAGTATCTT
>QLUS01000163.1 GCA_018725535.1 Bacillota bacterium | reverse complement strand
GGCAGTAAATACTCATGCTTGCACTCCCTGCATTTTACCCTGGCAAAACCAAAATGAAGGTCGCCGCACTCCAAGTATTTATAGATTACGTCCTTTACAAAAGAACGCCAGTAGCCCAATCTTTGCTGGTAGCGATCTTCCCAGGCACCTTCCAGTTTTTCATAGTGATCCTGAACACAAAGATAGTATACACTTTTCCGGTTTATCCGTGGCTTATAAGTTTCAACATCGGTACCCTGCTCAGAATAATTTGCTTTGATGGGGGTGCGGGCCGTATTCAGGTTCAAGATACTCGCAAAGTCCGGCTCCTCCCTCGTTATCCTCGCTCTAATCGCGTCTTTTTCGGGAAGGCAGCAGCCAAACTATGAGCACCGTGACCAGAACAACAGAGGCAATCTCGGCGAAGGTCATGTAATAGCCGATAGCTGCCGCGCCAATCACAAATGCTAAGCACATAACGAGAAAAGATGCTAGGTTTACTTTGCCCTGTCCTTCCCCCTCAGCCCCAGCGCTTCGCCCGCTACCTTTTTGCCCCTGGTGTGCCGGGTGACCCGGTTCACCACTAATCTGAACCCTAAACCCTACGACTCCGCTTAACACGCCCGGTGTTTGCAGCAGGATAGTTTTTATTGTCCCCCGCAGCAAGCCTTCTGCTGTCCCCTCGAAGCTCTCTACCGCCCTATCCTCGCTGTCCAACAGCGTTATTGTGTAGTCAATGCGCGAATAGTCGACAATATCCATATTCCATACATTGAGGGTAGCAATCCATGCCCCCAGGGGCGTCTCCCATTCCTGGAAACCGAAGAAAATCAGTCCGCCGACCCGATAAACCTCTCCTTCTGGTATTATCGGCGCGTTCCTCGCCCCCGCCGCGGGACCTGCGGTAATGGTCCCAGCTCCTCTGCCCCAAGACAACAGCCAAACTATGAGCCCCGTGCCCAGAACAACAGAGGCAATCGCGGCGAAGGTTCGGTAATAGTCGATGGGGTACACCAATCTCCCCAATCCCGCCCCTCGTATCTCAGGGGGTCCTACCGAAGGGTCGCGCAGGATTGCAATCACCAAAATGGTGCCAATCGTTATCGCTAGCTTCTGCCATAGAGACACAAACTCACCCCTTTCATCCACGGTTCACCCCCGCGCGCGCAGGGGCAACGATAAGGAACCCACGGCCGCTGAACCCGGCCTCTACTCGCTCATCCGCCGCTGCTGGATCTTACTCCTCAACTGCACCGGATTAACGTGCATATAAATCTGGGTGGTGGTAATGTGGGCGTGGCCCAACACCTGCTGGATGTCGCGCAAGGAAAAGCCCTCGTCCAGCAATTCCGTCGCGTATGTGTGCCGCAGCATGTGCGGGTGGGTGTGCTGGATGCCCATTTTCTCAGACTCCCTGTTTAGCATGGCATGGATGTACTGCCTGCTGACGGAACCGCCTCGGAGCGTGGAGAAGAAGGCCTTACTCCCCTTTGGCTTAACGGCCTTCCACTGCGTCAACGCTTCCAAGGTGTCAAAGTCAAGCGGTACAACCCTCTCTTTGTCGCCCTTGCCAATAATCCTTACAGTCCCATCCGCCCAGTTAATCTGTGTCTGCCTAAGGCCGCACACCTCGCCCACCCGCAGCCCCCCACGGTATATAAGCAGCATCACGCAGTAGTTCCGCAGCCCCGTGGGACACTTCCTGTTTGGCGCTTGGAGCAGCAGCTTGATCTCCTGCTTCGCCAGCACCTTCGGCAATCTCTGTCTGGCCATGTTTTACCCCCAGTTGACATTTTCATTCTTACGACAACTATATTGTAGGCCCCGGGTGGTGTCAATATATAATTAGCAAAATGTCAACTGTATCTGTCTGCTGTCCCGGTTCCGTAGCCCTGTGGAACACTCCTACGCCCTAAGTCAAAACTTAGCCCGTCCAATTACGTAGAGAGCCAAGCACTACAGGAATTATCTTTGAGCAAAAATAAAAGCCTCCTTGGGGAGGCTCTACTGCAGCGCGGTCGGCACAAGCTGGACAGGTCAGCGTTTGCGGCATAGCCGCCTCTTTACACCCCTACTGCGTACACATTGATACAACTGCCTTAACGACTGAAAAAACCACGGGCTCGAAAAAACCCGTGGTTTTTGACTGGTAGCTACGAAATCAAAGGAATAAAGCGAACATTAAACCGGTCAGGTCAATTGTTTTATCCGGGCGGCTGGATGCAAAGCGAACTTAAGCTACGGCAGCCACCTGTCAAAAAGGGTCAGGTACATCAGGCGATAGATGTCGGTATTGTCAACAACGCCGAGTTCCCTGACGCGTCCGGCGTTGAGCCCTTCGGCGCGGACCAGGATGTCGCCGGCCAAATCCAATCTGGAAGCCCAGGCCACAGCAAAGGGAAAACTGTTGCCGAACCTGTCGGGGGCCGAAACAAACGGCCTTGTCTCTGCGCCGTCCACGCCGTCAAAGGGAGCATAGACAAATTGGCCGTCCGGATCGCTATTGATCGGACCCTCTCCCACTGTAGCTTCTCTCCAGTCACGGATGTTTTTGCTGCCAGCGCTGCTGTCGGCGGCGGTCAGTAGCAGGGTGTGGGGGTTGCGGTGGACGAACTCTCTGTACACTCCAAAGGCCTCATCGGCACGGCGGCCTGCCTCAAAGGATCCGGGCGCATTGGCGTTGTTCGGGAAATTGTCGGTTCCCTCTTCCTCTGAAACCATAAAAAAGCCTCTTGCTGCCGTCCTTGGGTTGCGGGAAAGGATCTCCAGCGTCGCACGGGACATCTCGGCCACGGTTGGCGCCGTTGGCACATACAGGGGGAGCCCCGCGGCGCGCAACGCTTCTTCCGTCATATCGTTAAAGGTGTGCCAGTGGGCGAAAACTCCCAATACTCTGGTCGCAGTGGGAGGGAGTGCCAGCAATTCCTCACGGGTATAGACAACGGTGTACCCGAGTTCTTTTGCCCTTTGGATAAGGTTTAAGCCATCGTTGCGTCCGCCTTCTCCATGGCGACCCCTGACGCCGAAAGGCAACAAGGCCCTCTCGCCGCCGCCAAGGATGACATCGACTCCTGACTCGATGATTTGCCTGGCAATTTCATCGTGGTTGCCGCGCTCCTGCACAGAAGCGACAAAAGCGGCGGTGCCCGGTTCGGTCAGGGAACCGGTCTGAATCAGAGCGGTCGCAAAACCAGCTCTGACGGCTTCTTGCATAATGCTCATCGGCTTGCCTGAAAGGGCAGTGATTGGTCTGTCCCCGTCAAGGCCGAAGCTGTCACGCACCACTTTTACCCCATAGGCATGAGTGGTAGCGCCGCCATGTGATGTTCCGACCAAAGCGTCTCTCATATGTCCTGTGTAAGTGGCGGTGTACGGCAGTTTGTCCCAGTTCAGCCTGCCGTCAGGACCGACAGACAGGGTGCGCAGGGCATCCCAATGACTAAGCCCATACCCGTCAGGATGGAAAAAAATCACGTTGCGCGGCTGCGGGGCAGCGGCTTCCGCAAGCCGTGCGGCCG
>QLUS01000162.1 GCA_018725535.1 Bacillota bacterium | reverse complement strand
TACAGTATACCTGCCCTATCTGAAAGTTGCAATAGGTGCGTCTGTTTGAGAGCCTGCCCCGAAAAAAGAGCGTCCGACCACCCTAGAGTAGCCGGACATGAGATCTACACGTGAGATTTATCGCTTGATGGCCGCCAGAACGACATAGCCGTTAATCTCTAAGGAGCGAGTGGAGGTGCCGGTCAGTGGCTCGCTGTAGATATGCATGGCTAAGACTTCGTCCTGTACGTATCTCCGCCACTTCGCGACTGCTTCAGTGACGGTCGAGTCACCGCTTAGGGAGATAACTATCTTGTCGTCTACCTCAAAACCTGCGTCCTTGCGCATGGCTTGAAGCTTGCTTACTAATTCGCGTACTAGGCCTTCCTCGATTAGCGCTGGGGTGAGCGCAAGGTCCATAATCACGGTTAAGCCTGCTAAGGACTCGGCTTGAAAGCCTGCGCGCTCTTCGGCGCGTACGTCTAAATCCGCGAGCGCTAGTACTACGTTGACGCCATTTAACTCCACCTCAAGCGGCTTGTCTTGTGTCACTGCGTCTGCGAGGCGGGTTTGCTCAACGGCGGCTAGCAGCTTTGCGAGTGTTTGCACGTCCTTGCCAAAGCGGGGGCCGAGCAAGCGGAAGTTCGGCTTCACACTATAGGTGACAAAGCGCGTAGTGTCGACCGCAGCGGTAACAACTTTGACATTTAGTTCGTCCTGTATTAACGCCATTATCTCGTTGCGAAGTTCTACCTGGCCTGGCTTCACGAAATAGAGCTCGCTCACGGGCTGACGCACCTTGACGTTGGCCTTGCTGCGGACGGCACGCCCGAGCGAGACAATGTCGCGAGCCAGCGACATCTCGGCGATCAAGGCAGAGTCAATCGGCGCGTCTTCGGCCACCGGATAGCTTTGCATATGCACGCTCGCCGGAGCTTGGCTATCTACCGACAACACTAGGTTCCTGTAGAGCTCCTCGCTAATAAACGGCGTAAACGGCGCCATTAGCCGAGTCAATGTCACTAAGGTTTCATAGAGGGTTAGGTAGGCGGCCGCCTTGTCGGTGTCCATAGTGCCTTTCCAAAAGCGCCGTCGATTACGCCGTACATACCAGTTGCTGAGCTCGTCTACAAAGTCGTCGATGGCGCGGGTGGCAGTCATGCTGTTAAACACATCTAGGCCTGCACGCACTTCCTTGATGGTCAGGTTGAGTTTGGCAAGGAGCCAGCGGTCAATCAGGGGACGTTCGCTGACGGGGATATCTGCCTGTTTGGGGTCGAAGCCGTCGATGTTGGCGTAAAGAACAAAGAAGGAATACACGTTCCACAATGTGCCTAAGACGCGCCTTTGGTGCTCTTGCATGGTCTCCATAGAAAAGCGCTTGGTGTACCAAGGCGGGTTAACGGTGTAGATAAACCAACGCAGGCCATCCGCGCCCACCACTTTGAAGGCATCCCAAGGGTCAAAGCGGTTGCCGCGCGACTTGCTCATCTTCTTGCCGTGCTCGTCAAGGCCCATTTCCGTAGACACGACGTTAAGATAGGGAGCGCGTCCAAAGGTAAAGGTCGAAATGGCGAGTAAGGTGTAAAACCAACCGCGCGTCTGGTCAATTCCTTCGCAGATGTAGTCTGCGGGGAAGCTTTCGTCAAACATCTCTTTGTTTTCAAAGGGGTAGTGCCACTGCGCGAAGGGCATGGAGCCCGAGTCATACCAGCAGTCGAGCACTTCGCTTACGCGCTGCATCTGTCCGCTGCATTTTTCGCAGGCCAGAAAGATGCTGTCGATATAGGGTCGGTGCAGGTCAAGCTCAGCGGGCCAAGTGAGCGCCATGCGCTTCAGCTCCTCTAGGCTACCTACACAGTGGTCATGCCCACATTCACAGCGCCAAATCGGCAGCGGCGTGCCCCAGTAACGCTCGCGGCTGACAGCCCAGTCCACGATGTTTTCGAGGAAGTTACCAAAACGCCCGGCGCGCAGGTGCTCTGGGAACCAGTTAATGGTGTTGTTGTTAGCGAGCACCTGCTCCTTAAGGGCGGTCATGCGGATAAACCACGAGCTACGGGCGTAGTAGAGTAGCGGGGTGTCACAGCGCCAACAAAACGGATAGTTGTGGCTGCAGAGCCCGGCAGAATAGAGGAGCCCTTTATCCTGCAGGAACTTTATGATGTGGGTGTCGGCATCTTTAACAAATAGCCCTTGCCACTCGCTGACCTCGCTGGTGAAGCAGCCTGTCGCGTCAACGGGATTGGCGGTCGGGAAGCCGTATTTTGCGGCTAGGCGGCTGTCATCCTCGCCAAAGGCGGGGGCAGCATGAACCAGTCCTGTGCCGTCGGTGGTAGTGACGAAATCGCCTGTCACAACGTAGTGGGCCTGTTGCCCCACTAGACTGGCTAATGGATACGGGGGAGTGTACTTGGTGCCGACAAGTTCGCTTCCGGGGAAGGTGCGCAAGGTCTCGTATTCGCCTTGCAGCTGGTGGAGGCAATTCGTCGCTAGAATGAGCTCTTCGCTGCGGTGCTTCACCAAGCTATACTCGATGTTTTCGCCTACGACCAGCATAACATTAGAAGGCAATGTCCAAGGGGTAGTAGTCCACACCAAGCAGGAGCGTCCCTCGATCCCAACCACGGGGAAACGCACAAACACCGAGGGGTCTTCGACTTCTTCGTAACCTTGCGCTAACTCGTGGCTCGAAAGCGATGTCCCGCAGCGCGAACAATACGGCAAAACCTTATAGCCTTGGTAAAGCAGCCCCTTGTCCCAAGCTTGGCGTAGCGACCACCACACCGACTCGATGTACTCGTTTTTGTAGGTTACATAGGGGTTATCCATATCCAGCCAAAACCCGAGCCGCTCGGTGAGCTTTTGCCATTCTTGCTCGTACTTAAAAACGCTCGCGCGACAGGCCTCAATAAAGGCCGTTACGCCGTAGGCCTCGATGTCAGGCTTGCCTTTAATTCCGAGCTCCTTCTCTACCTCTAGCTCGACCGGAAGCCCGTGGGTGTCCCACCCCGCCTTGCGACGCACGAGATAGCCGTCCATCGTTTTGTAACGGGGAATAAGGTCTTTCATCGAGCGCGCCATGGCGTGCCCAATGTGCGGCAAGCCGTTAGCCGTGGGCGGACCCTCGTAAAACACGTAGCGGGGGCTGCCCTCGCGCATGGCTTGGGTGGTCTCGAAGATCTTCTCCCGTCGCCAAAACTCGAGGATATTTTCTTCCATGGCGGGGAAATCCATTTTGCTCTGGACTTTCTTAAACATAAGATGACCTCCTTTTAGGGACGCACTTTGCGCTTTGCACTTGGCACTTGGGGGAACGCCGGAAAGCGGATGGCGGATAGCGGATAGCCCCTCCGGCAAAACAAAAACCCCCATTCCCTAAGGAACGGGGGTCTGCCCGCGGTACCATCCTTGTTGGCCCACACAGGGCCCAACTCTGTGCGTTAACGCCGCCAACGGAACCTTCTCAGAGGTGATATCCGCACGACACCTACCGCCGGGTCACACCCACCCCCGGCTCTCTTTGGCAGCAATC
>QLUS01000161.1 GCA_018725535.1 Bacillota bacterium | reverse complement strand
TCCCGCTGTTGTGTGGGTGATAAACGACACTGACCCAAGCAGCGCATTGGTCCCCATGTTGATCAGGATGGACACTCCAATGATCAGGCAAAACAGGAGAGGCTCTATCCAAGCGCTTGTGGCTAAGAACAATATGGCCAAGAACACCGGCAAAACCAAGGCTATAATCGTCGCGATTTCAGAGGTGGCCGTTTTGCGCAAGTTTAGCGCGTCAACCGCCGGCCCCCGCACCAAGATGTCGGCCCCGTTCAGGCGGCGCAAGGCGTCAACCGCTCTGCCGGTAGCCGGTGAGTGATCCCCTGCCGTAAAGCTCACTTGGAAGCGCATGCTACCCCCGGCAAAGAACTGCGCAACATCTCTAGGTGGAAGCACCGCGAGGGGTTGATTGACGTCAACAACATCGCCTAGCCAGACGACGGAACGCACACCTTCGATCGCGCTCATTTTTGAGTGCAAGCGGCGGGCAGCGGCAATGTCTATGCCGTTAACAATGACTTCCGTCGAGCCATGCAGACCAAACTCTCGCTCCATCACGTCCATGGCGCGGCGCGCAGGCATATCGCTCGGCAGATAGGCGGTTTGGTCGTAGTTAATGACTACGTTTGGAAGCAACGCCAGCGCGGCCAGTGATGCTAAGGTAAAAACTACTAATATTGGCTTGCGCCAAGCTACGATGGCCCTAGCTAATCTCTCCATACAACCTCCATCAATAGCGAACTTTAATTCGCTTTTAGGTCATTAAGATGCATAGCACTAAGCTATGTTCCTACCGCTGGCTATTGTGGTTCCATTAGTCGCCGCTCAAGGTCATCAAAGAAGAAAACCAGCATACGACTGATGAGCTCTTGCAGGCGAACAGGCTCCTCTACTGTTCGCAAGAGAACAACCATGCCCGAGAAAAAGCCCGCCGCAATTAAGCTTAAGAGCGTGTCGTCAGCAACTATGCCTTCGCGGGCCAGCTCTATGCGCATGCGCTCATGAATCATAGCGGTTACGGTCTGCAGAAAGTCTTCGTGCCGTGAACCGATACTCTTTTCATGGATGATGGCGAGCTGCCGTCCGTGGGTGGCATACACGGCCATGATTCCCAGAGCGAGGTGGCGCGCTAGACTTCGTATCCCCCGAACCTGACTGCCGCTGCAAAAGCTCGCGGCTTCGACCATCAGGGCGGCGATGCGCTCGTAGCTCGCCCGCACGATGGTATCAAAGATGTCGTCCTTGCTGGCGAAATATCGGTACAGGTTGCCGGTAGAAACCCCCGCCCGCTCGGCGATACGGCGCACTTGCGCTCCTAGGTAGCCGTGTTGCTCAAACTCGTCGAGGGCTGCCGCCAATATTCGCGCGCGCACTTCTTCTTTTTGGTATTGCATTAGCGAACCTCGATTCACTTTTGTCTAGTATAAAGCTTTTGTGGGCGGGCGTCAAGCTTTTGCATTAGGCTACACTAGTCTCAACCGAAACTCTGCGCGCGCTCTTGCGTAATAGTATTTGGTGTGTTAAACAGAGTGAGAAAGGACTGAATGGATTGGCCGATTTGCTTAGTGTGAGGAGTATCAATAAGACCTTTGGAGCGACTAGGGTCGTGCGGGACCTCTCCTTTGCGGTGCAGGAGGGAGAGATTTTTGGGCTGCTTGGGCCTAATGGGGCTGGCAAGTCCACTACGATTCGCTGCATACTGGGGATCATTCTGCCGGACAGCGGCGACATCACCTTTAGCTTCGCCAAGAACGGCACAGCGCGCCACAGCATCGGCTATCTGCCGGAAGAGCGCGGCCTCTACAAAGATGTGCCGGTGCTCGACATAATCCTCTATCTAGCCAGCCTTAAGGGCTATCCCCTAGCCAAGGCTAGGCAGAGAGCGGAAGTGCTGCTGGAAAGGTTCAGCCTTTCCAAGAAAGGAAAAGCCAAAGTAGAGGAACTCTCGAAGGGCATGGCCCAGAAGGTGCAATTTATCGCCTCGATTATACACGAGCCGAAGCTCCTAATCCTGGATGAGCCGTTCTCCGGGCTAGACCCGGTGAGCCAAGACATACTTAAGGCCGAAGTGCGCGCACTCGCAGGTCAGGGGACAGCCATTCTCTTGTCAGCGCACCAAATGCACCTCGTGGAAGAGCTTTGCGACCGCATTTCTTTGATCAACCAAGGGCAGCAGGCGGTGTATGGGAGGATGATCGACATCAAAACCCGCTTCGCCGAGCAAAAGTGCGTTATCCACGGCGATAACGGTCACATTGACTTCGAACGGCTACCTGCGGTTAGGCGCGCAGAACGAGATAAGGCGAAGACGACGCTGTATGTACACGCTAGTTCGTCCATGGCCGAGCTGCTAAAGGAACTCCCGGTCGGAACAGAGATCGATGAACTGCGCATAGAGCGCATCTCGCTCCATGACATCTTCGTCAATGTCACTCAAGGAGGTGCTAGTCATGTGGCGCGATAGCTTGCGTGTAGCGCGCTGGGAAACCTTAAAGATGCTCAAGAACCCCTCGTTCTTGATTGGCATTTTGCTGACACCGATAATTATGCTGGTCTTTGGCGGCATCCCGACCTTGCTGCAGAGAATCGATGCCGACCAACCCTTCCGCCTGTTTGTGCTTGATGAGCTTGGCATATCCGAGACGCTTGTGGCGCTAAAGCCCGATGAATTGAACATTGAGTTGGTTCCCTACACTGGGAGCCTGACCGCCCTTAAAGAAGAAATCCTAAGGGAAAGCACGATGGGGTTTGTGGTGCTCGACAGAACAGCACTAGCTGCGCGCACCGCCACAATTACGGTCGGCGGCGACGGCATACCACCTCTGCAGGGCTTCTCTGCTTTGCTGTCCTCAGTGCTCCGCTATCATGCGCTGCAAGAACACGGTGTGTCAGCAGAAATTATAGGCCTAGCCATGGCACCTTTCCACGTGGTGACGACCTCGCTGACGCAGCAGGAAGACATGTACGCGCGCCTAGTACCCTTGGTATTTGGCGGCCTTATCATTATGGCCGTCTTTTTCACCGGTATGATGACGCTGCAGAGTGCTGTGACCGAGAAAAGGGACCGGATGGCGGAAATTCTCCTGTCTTCCATCAGCCCTGATAGTCTCATGCAAGGAAAAATTATCGGCAACTGCCTGCTCGGCATGATCCAAATCGCTGCTTGGCTTGTCTTTGGCATCGCCGCCGCATACTTATTCTATGACATACCGGTGCTCCATTACTTAGCGACACCCTACCTGCCGCTTATCCTTTTCTTTGCCCTAGGCGGTTACGTGCTCTATGCCTCTGTGCTGGTCGCTGTTGGGGCAACTATTGAGGACATGGCTACCGCCACGAACTTTCAGAGCATGGTATTTATGGTGCCGATGATCCCGGTGTTGTTTATCGGCCCGGTTATCGCTAACCCCAACGGCCTAGTGGCAACGATTGGCTCTTATTTCCCCTTTGCCGCACCTGGGGTAATGATAATGCGCTTAGCACTATCAACTACGCTTACAGCCGTAGATATAATACTGCCCGCTTTGCTTTTGCTCCTGCTGACTGGCCTCATAATGAAGTTAGCGGGCAAAGTTTTTCGCACGGCCATGCTTAT
>QLUS01000160.1 GCA_018725535.1 Bacillota bacterium | reverse complement strand
GGGAAAGGTGTCAAGGACTACAGCGATATCCTTAAGCATAAGACAGGGACTGCGCTGTGTACCGCGTCCTCCATTTTGCGGACCTAGAATCTGCCCACGATGATGTCTCGACGCTTCCCCGCGTCCCGGGAACGGCCCCTATGCTTATTGCCGGGCGCAAGTACTTAGTGGGGCGCCAGCCTTGCAGCACCGGCGGTGTGATGGTTGACGTGGTCGTGTGTGGCCGATTTGCCGAGCGGGCGAGTTTACGCCGTAGGGCGCGACGTAACCGAGGACAGGCAGTATCTCGACGCTTTGCGAACCACGACCTCGCTCCTGAAAGAGCAGAGCCTCTTCCTAGAATTAGCCTATGATGCCGTTGTCGTGCGTGAACTGGGCGGGAAAATTACTTTCTGGAATAGCGGAGCTACGCGCACCTATGGCTACGCCCGAGAAGAGGCCGTAGGCGTGCCGTATCACTCGCTGCTTAGGGGGACTTACTCGGAGGATATTGAGGCGGAGTTGGAAAGAAGCGAGGAATGGTACGGCGAAGTAGAGCGGGCACACAGGGATGGCACAAAGGTGTTGGTCGCGTGTCATTGGGCACTGAAACGAGATGAGCAGATGTTTCCTGTCGCCGTACTTGAGGTCAGTCGGGACATCACGGAGCGGGAAAGGGCCCGCCTGACCACAGCGCATTTAGCTGCGCTAGTCGAGCAGTCGCAGGATGCGATGATTAGCACTAACCGCTCCGGCCGGATCCTTGCCGCCAACAGCGCGCCGGCACCCTGTTGTGCTGCAACGCTCACGGTCTTGTAGGGCAATCTGTTCTCTCTTTGGTATCACCGGAACATCGCCGCAATCTCAAGCAGGAACTAGAGAGTGTGTACCTAGAACGCGCTTCGAGGCGGGCGAACCTGAACTTGCGTACCGTAACAGGGTCTTTGGTGCCGGTGTCCGTTACTCTGTCTCTGATGCCAAGTCAGCGCGGGAATGCGGCCGGCATATCGTTAGTGCTGCGTGACCTAACCGCAAAACAAGCCCGTGACAGAGAGATTACGCGCCTAGACCGACTGAGTTTGGCTAGTCAGCTGGCCACCGGTATTGGGCATGCAGTGCGCAACCCACTGACGACGATTCGCGGGTTTTTGCAGCTCTTTTGCCTGCGCCAAGACCTCTCTAGTTACACTGGGCAGTTTAAGTTACTTATCGGAGCTATAGACCAGACCGCATGAATGAAACGCGCACGGAATTCCTGACGTTGGCCCGAAATCACCCCGTAGAGCTTGTTGAAACTGACGTTAACGGAGTAATCTTGGCTACTTTTGGGTTACTCGAAGCCGACGCCAGACAAGCCGCATGTGTGGTTAGATGCGAGCTACAAGAAGTGCCGAAGATCGCTGCCAGTGAACGCGCCATAAGGCAAGTTTTGGTGAACCTCGTTCGTAACAGCCTAGAGGCCTCCGCCGCTGGGGCAGGGGTCGTTGTCCGCACCGCCCTAATTGGCAGTCAGGTGGTGCTGTCGGCGAGTGATCAAGGCTCAGGCATCCCTGCGCTGGTTCGAGCGCAGATTGGCACTCCATTCTTTACGACTAAGCCCGAGGGCACCGGTCTAGGACTTACGGTGTGCCACGCCATCGCTCTGCAGCACGGAGCAACGCTGACCTTTGACAATGGAGACGGCACCACCTTTTACATGTCTTTTCCTGTCTGATCGCTCTTCACCGGCCCGTTGAACCACAACCGCCCTTTCTGTCAGCGGGCAGGTAGGCGGTGATATCCACCACCTCCGTGAAAAGTGCCTGCGGCACTTGCTGTAAAACCAGCTGACAGATTCTAAGTCCTTGCGTGACGACGAAATCCTCCGCACTATGGTTGTCGATAAGGATTAGCACTTCGCCCGCAAATCCGCAGTCGATAGTGCCGGGGCTGTTGGCGATGCGCAGCTTAGTATTAAGCGACAGCCCTGACCTCGGCCGTACCTGCAGTTCGTACCCGCGCGGCACGGCAAATCTGAGACCGGTCCGTACGGCTCTTGTCGAGTGCGGGGGAACAATCACCTGCTCTAGCGCACACACATCCGCCCCGGCATCGTCGGCGTGGGCATAGGTGGGAAGCTTGGCCTTTGGGTCTAGACGCTCTATCGGCACCGTAACTAATTCTCGCAAACTAATCTTCACCCCCCTTCTCCAATCGCTGCGTAGTTTCTCCTATCCTGCCCATCTCCCCGGTATCCCTTTAAAATCAACTCTCCTTGCTCCGCTTGTTCAGTGACACTTCTCCCGTTTTCTGATAGACTTGTGCAAAGTAAATGGAAGGGGAATCCCGATGCGAGTCACCGACTTTATTAACCACCATTACCGTCACTTTAACGCTGCCGCACTTAAAGACGCAGCTATCGGGTATAGCTCGTTTCTCGGCCAAGGTGGAAAAATGCTCGTGACGTTGGCTGGGGCTATGAGCACGGCGGAACTCGGTCTTTCCTTGGCGGAGATGATTAGGCAGGGCAAAGTGCACGCCATTAGCTGCACCGGGGCTAATCTAGAAGAAGACATCTTTAACCTAGTGGCGCATAACCACTACCTGCGCATTCCCAATTATCGCGACCTAACGCCAGCCGACGAGCAGCAGTTGCTAGGTCGACACCTAAATCGCGTCACGGATACCTGCATTCCCGAGGAAGAGGCGATTCGCCGTTTAGAGCGCGCCGTGCTCGGGGAATGGCAGCGGGCGGACCAGGCCGGCGAGTCATATTTCCCGCATGAGTTTATGTACAAGATTCTGCTGTCTGGGGCGCTTAAGGAATACTACCAGATTGACCCGCGCGACTCATGGGTCTTTGCCGCAGCCGAGCGCGGGTTACCTATGATTGTGCCAGGCTGGGAAGACTCCACTCTTGGCAACATCTATGCGGGGCATGTTATTAAGGGCGACATAAAGAACGTTCATATCGTGCGGACAGGCATTGAGTACATGGTCGCCTTCGCGGATTGGTACCGTACTACGACCGAGAGCCAGGCGATTGGGTTCTTCCAGATTGGCGGCGGCATCGCCGGAGACTTTCCGATTTGCGTGGTACCCATGCTAGAGCAGGACCTCAAGCTAGAAGATGTCCGCCTCTGGGGCTACTTCTGTCAGATCAGCGACTCCACAACCTCCTTCGGCTCCTATTCGGGTGCCGTGCCGAACGAGAAGATTACCTGGGGCAAACTCGGGATAGATACACCTAAATACATGATTGAGTCTGACGCCTCGATAGTGGCGCCACTCATCTTTGCGCATGTCTTGGGTTGGTAGCTCTATACACACACTCACCGCCAATGTAAGTGGCAAGTACGGTAACATCCTTGAGTGCTACGGGAGAGACTTGCGTTAAGTCGTCGCTCAGCACCACAAAATCCGCTAGCTTGTGCACAGATATCGAGCCTAAGGTATGCTCGTGGAACGACGCAAAGGCCGAACCGAGCGTAAATAGGTGAATAGCTTCGTCGAGGGTGAGCTTTTGTTCAGGCAACCAACCGTTAGGGGGGTTGCCTGTTATGTCTTGGCGGGTAACGGCCGCATAAATGCCAAGCAAAGGGTTGCAGTCAGCGACAGGGGCATCAGAGCCGCC
>QLUS01000016.1 GCA_018725535.1 Bacillota bacterium | reverse complement strand
TCTTGTCTGCCGACACCTCTTTGGCGCGGGTTGATTTCCATAGGAGAATGTGGCAAGATGATGCTGAGTCAACGAAGGAGGGATGTAATTTGTCCATTGAAACACGACTAGCCGAGTTAGGCGTAGTTATTCCAGAGGCCGCTAAGCCGGTAGCGGCATACGTGCCCGCCGTACGCACAGGAAACTTAGTTTTCATCTCTGGCCAGTTGCCCTTAGTTAACGGTGAGCTGCAGTGCCACGGAATCGTCGGGCGCGATGTTGATATAGCACAGGCCACCGCCGCCGCACGCCTCTGTGCCATTAACGGCCTAGCCGCCCTCAAAACTGTAGAGCCGGACCTCAATCGGGTCAAGCGCATCGTCAAAATCACGGGCTTTGTCAGCAGCACCCCCGAATTTACCGCGCAACCTAAGGTGATGAACGGTGCCTCTGAGTTGCTCCAAGCCATCTTTGGCGAACGCGGCAAACATGCTCGTTCCTCAGTAGGCATGGCCAGCCTGCCCCTCGGCGCAGCTGTAGAGGTAGAGATGGTCGTGGAAGTGGGATAGCAAAAGCTCCCGCCACGGGGGCTTTTGTGTGAAGTCGCCGCAGACTTGGACAAACTAGAGGATAGGCGAGTGAAGGGACGGTGTATTTTCATTGATTAGGGTCGCTGTAGTCGGCGTAGGTGGGCGCATGGGATCATTAATCGCGGGGCTTATCGCACAGACCAACGACATGCGTGTAACGGCGGCTTCGGAGCATGCGTCGCATCCGCTAATAGGGAAGAGATTAGACGCTGTAAGCGAAGTGTATGTGTGTACGACAAATGAGCTGCAGGAATGCGGGGCCGACGTGTTGGTTGACTTCACCCGTCCAGAAGTCTGTATGAGAACCATGGCCATAGCTAAAGAGGCGCGCTTGGCGGTAGTCTCCGGCACTACGGGCTTAGACACCGCGCAGGTCGCAGTGGTGCAAGAAACCGCTCGCCATGTACCCGTGCTCTTTTCGCCCAATATGTCTGTCGGCATTCACGCTTTTTATAGGGCCCTAGAAAGTTTGGTGCGCGAGTTAGGAGAAACCTACGATGCCGCAGTAGTTGAGCTGCACCATAAGCACAAGCTAGACGCCCCCAGCGGTACTGCCAAACGCATGCTGGAGTTCCTTGCCCACGGTACACCTTGCCATAGCTTGCGCATTGGAGAGATTGTGGGCGAACACCAAGTTCACTTTGCGGGATTGGGCGAAAGAATTGTCCTTACACATCACGCTCTGTCGCGCGAGACTTTTGCGCATGGGGCGCTACGGGCCATACGTTTTGTTCACGGGAGGGCTCCGGGTCTATACACCATGTTCGACTGTTTGGAGGAGGGCCTCTAGTGTGCGGCTCCAGAAGATGCTCGCTCAAGCGGGGGTGGCCTCTCGCCGTGCGGCGGAAGAGCTGATCGCGCAGGGCAGGGTGCAAGTTAACGGCATCACAGTTACGACTTTGGGAACTAAGGTCGTGGAGAGCGACCAAGTAAGCTTGGATGGTAAGCCGGTGGGCGGCCGTGAGCGTTTGACCTATGTAATGCTACATAAGCCCGCGGGCTACATTACTACAGTGCGGGATACACATTCGCGGCGCACAGTAATGGACCTTTGTCACGGCCTTGACGTGCGCTTATACCCGGTAGGCAGGCTTGATCAAGCGACAGAGGGTCGCTTGATACTCACTAATGATGGGGACCTCGCGAGGTGCCTGCTGCACCCGTCGCAAATTGTGCCTAAAACCTACTTAGTAGAGGTTTTGGGTGTGCTGTCTAGCATAGCGGCAGCTAAGCTTGAGCAGGGCGTACAGCTCGACGATGGTTGGACAGCGCGCGCTCAGATAGACGCTGTTACGCATACTATAGCAGGAACGAGATTTTTGCTCACCATTCACGAAGGGAAAAACCGTCAAATCCGGCGCATGTGTAGCCGCGTGGGGCACGAGGTTATTTACCTCAGGCGCCTCTCAATTGGAACTTTAGTCTTGGGCAGCTTGGCAAGAGGGGCATATCGCCATCTTACTGCGGAGGAAGTAGCCTCTCTCTATCGCGCTGCGGGGAGGAATCCCCCAACTCGTGCCGAACAATGTAAGAGTTTAGAGCACTATTTTTGGGGTGAGAGAAATTATTGCCATTAGGGGAGCTACGATTTGCGAAGCAAACACAAGGGATGCCGTGCTTCGCGCGACTGAGGAACTGCTTACAGCCCTCCTCGACGCCAACAGGCTTAAAGACAAGGATTTAGTCAGCATAGTCTTTACGGGGACACCTGATATCACGGCTGCCTTTCCGGCACTGGCCGCACGCACGATGGGGCTTTCGGATGTGCCGCTGCTGTGCGCGCAGGAACTTGCCGTGGAGGGAGCTCCTAAACTCTGTGTGCGCGTGCTGGTGTATGCCGAATCCTGCCTCAGCCGACAAGAGGTCAAGCATCTTTATCTACATGGAGCGCAGGTGCTGCGGTCGGAGCTGGCGCTAAAGGGAGCGCATCGGAGCAGGCTCAGCATTGCAATTGATGGACCCGCAGGCGCGGGGAAAAGCACCGTGGCTCGGAGCCTAGCGGAGGCGCTTAATATGCGTTATCTCGACACTGGTGCCATGTATAGGGCGCTAACATGGCAAGCCCTCAAACACAGTGTTGATCTACAGGACGATCGAGCCCTCACTGCACTGCTTGAGGAATTGCGGTTTACTCTCGAGGACGCATCGCGTCTTACCTTGAATGGCGAGCCTTTAGGCGAGGAGATCCGCTCACAGCGAGTGAACCAAGCGGTATCCCGCGTCGCTCAATGGAGTTCTGTGCGCAAGCTAATGGTGGCTAAGCAGCAGGAGATAGCTGAGTTTGGCGGCATCGTGATGGAGGGGAGGGACATCGGTACAGAAGTGCTGCCCGACGCGCCTATTAAGGTATTCCTAGTCGCTGACCATGCGGAGCGTGCAAGGCGAAGGCAATTGGAAATGCAGTCCCAGGGACACGTGGCACCCCTCACAGATATAGCCGAGCAGATAAAAGAGCGAGACAACAAAGACAGCACGCGCATGGCCTCTCCACTACGGAAAGCGGCTGATGCCGTTACTATCGACTGTACTCTTCTGAGTCCGGAAGAAGTAGTGCAAACGATTATGAACCTCGTAGCCGTGGAAACACATGCAGGCATATAACTTCTTGCGTGTGCTTGTGGGAGGCCTACTCTGTCTTTTGTACCGCGTACGCGTGCACGGCAAGGAGAACATACCAAACTCCGGCGGCACAATCCTGTGCGCTAACCATCTCCACATGTTTGACCCCGTACTCATGATCCTCTCCACCCGCCGTCAGGTGCAGTTTATGGCTAAAGCAGAGGTGTTTTCGTGGCCGATAATAGGCTTCTTAGTACGCCTCGCGGGAGCCTTCCCGGTCAAGCGCGGCGACGCTGACATACGGGCCGTTAAACACAGCCTGCTGATACTCGGTAAGGGTGGCGTACTGGGCATCTTCCCCGAGGGCACGCGTGGTAAAGCGGGGGAGGTCAAGGCACCTTTTCAAGGTGTGACCATGCTGGCGGAGAGAACGCAGAGTCTAATTGTCCCCGCCGCTATTGCCGGGAGCTATAAGTTTCGCCAGCCGCTCACGATAGTCTTTGGCCAACCCGTGAGCGTGCACTCCTTGTGTAACGAAGGGGAGTATGACCGCGGCATAGCCACTACTCGCCTGATGGGCATCATCAATGAATTAAAGGAGACGCTCGCGTGAGGGTGCTTAAAGCTTTCCCTACAGGCATGTGCAGAGGCGTGATACAGGCTCTGGAGCTTGCGCAGGAAGTCGCGGGGAGACACGGCTACAGCCTAGGTCCCGTAGTGCATAACCCCCAAGTCGCAGATAAACTAAGGGACGCTGGACTAGCCGAGAGCAGCATTGACGACGTGCCTCCCGGCAGTGAGGTGCTTATCCGTAGTCATGGGGCGTTGCCAAGTGTTTACGAACTGGCAAGAGAGAGAAACCTTAGGGTAGTAGACGCTACCTGTCCGCATGTACTGCGCCTGCAGCGTGAGACTGCGCTGGCTGTGGCAGACGGCTGGGAAGTAGTCCTAGTGGGCGATGTGGAGCATCCAGAGGTGCAAGCAGTACTCGGGCATGCGGGCGGAACTGTACGGGTTGTGCGAGACCAGGCAGAACTTGCAGCTCACTCGCTTTCACGCAGGGTAGCGGTACTCGCGCAGACCACCACGCCTGTAGAGACATGGCAGGCAACGGTCAACTATCTGCGCCTTGGCGGGCATGAGGTGAAACCCGTTAAGACTATTTGTGTGGCCACGCAAGAAAGACAACTTGCCACCTATCAATTAGCGGCACAAGTAGATATAATGGTAATCGTGGGTGGGAATAATAGTGCCAACACCAAGAACCTTGCCGCTCTGTGTAGCCGGGTAGGCACACCTACCTATCAGGTCGAAACACCTGACCAGTTAGACCCGGCATGGTTTGTTAATAAACGGGTTGCTGGTGTAGCTGCAGGTGCTTCTACCCCTGAATGGATCATTAAGGAGGTCGTCGTCGCAATGGAGAACATGGAAAACAAACTCCCGGAGGTACAAGAGACCGCGGCAGAAGAAATTACTGCTGCCAGTGAATCCGCTCACTTCACTACTCTCAAACGCGGGCAATTGGTTGAGGGGAGAGTCGTCAGCGCCGATGCGGAAGGTGTCCAAGTGGATATCGGACAAAAGTCAGAGGGGTACATAAGCAAGAGCGAACTAAGCCATGACCCCAACTTTAACCCCGTCGAAATGTGCCCCATTGGCGAGACTATCAGCGCTGTAGTCCTGCGCATCGATGGCAAGGAAGACAAGATCTTTCTCTCTAGCCGCCGTGCCTCTGAAGAACAGGGCATGAAAGACCTGAGAGTTGCCCGCGAAAGCGGGGCCATCCTGCAAGGGAAAATAGTTGAAGCCGTAAAGGGCGGAGTCATGGTTGATGTGATTGGAATAAAGGCCTTTATGCCCGCATCCCATGTTGATTTGCGCTACGTGCCCGACCTCAATGCCTATATCGGCCAGACGGTATCTGTTTTAATTAAGGAAATTGAGGAGCCTCGCCGCAGGGTGGTGGTGTCTCGCAAGGAAGCCCTCGAGAAGAAGACCGAGGAGCTCAAGACCAGAACTTGGGACGGCCTCGTCCCAGGGACTATCCGCGATGGCATAGTACAACGGCTCACGGGCTTTGGCGCATTTGTTGACCTCGGCGGTGTAGACGGGCTGGTGCATGTGTCCGAAATCGCTTGGCAGCGAGTCAGTCACCCGCAAGAGGCGTTAACCGTGGGGCAAGAGGTCAAGGTGAAAATTCTCGGGGTTGACCGCGAAAAAGGCCGCGTCTCGCTGAGCATAAAGCAGGGAGAAGGCGACCCATGGAACAAGATATCAGATATGTTTGCCCCGGGCGCGATAGTTCCCGGCCGCATAGTGCGTACGGCGAGCTTTGGCGCGTTTGTGGAGATTGCACCTGGGATCGAAGGACTGGTGCATATCTCGCAGCTAGCGCATGAGCGCGTGGAGAAGACTGAGGACGCAGTGAGGCCAGGCGACCAGGTAACCGTGAAGATTCTCTCCATCGTGCCTGCGGAGCATCGCGTCAGTCTGTCGATTAAAGAAGCGCAAGAGCGCCCACCGCAGCAGGATCGCTCTGACCGCCCTGAGCGCGGGGAGCGAGGCGACCGCCGCGAACGGGGCGAGAGGCGAGGCCGTGACGACCGCAACCACAGTTATCGCGAGGAGAGCAAGGTCACGCTAGGCGACGTGTTTGGGGAGCTACTTAAGGAGAAGAAGTAAATCACTCACGTTCTGCACATTGGGGAACCAATTCTGCACATTGGGGAACCAATGTGCTTTTTGTTTGCCAACTCGGGCACACTAGCGGTAAGGCGCGAAGTTAGTTTTGCTCTATTGAGAAAGGAGCGATACCTTGCTAGGTCTACCGGTTGGTCTCATTGCCTTAGTGATTGTGACTATCCTGATCTTGAGCGGTGTAGCGCAGCGAGTTTTGGACCGCATGAAGATGAATGGCAGAACCGCATTAATGCTTGTGCTGGCCATGTTAGTTGGGGGGTTCCTACCGGATTTACCCCTTGCGCCAACGTTGTCCATCAACGTTGGGGGCGGTCTAATCCCGATTGGCAAGCTTGTACCTCTTTGTCACGGCGGGGACTGCCAAAGAGCGCTGGCGTACCGTGCTGGCGACTATCGCCACCACGTCAGCCATTTACTTGGTTTCCGCCTACTTGCCTACGGAAAAACACATGCTGCTTGACCCCATCTACATGTTTGCGCTGATTGCTGGCATCACCGCCTACCTGTTGGGCCGCTCGCGTCGCGGTTCGTTCATTGCAGGCGTGCTGGGCGTGGTTCTTAATGATTTAATCTACGGCGTTCAGCTGTACATGGGCCCTTTCGAGGGGACGACTACGTGGCGGCACGGGCATTTTTGACACGGTGGTCTTGGCAGGCTTGATTGCCGTATTGTTAGCAGAACTTGTGGGAGAAACCCGCGAAAAAATACAGGGCGGACCGGCTAAAATCACGTCCGAGAGACCTCAAGAATTAACGCGTCCAGAAGGGAGAGATGGCAGTGAGTCGTAGGATTTTCGCCGCCTACTTTCTTTTAGTGTTCGCGATGGTACTGGCATTGGTAACGGAACCGTGGTGGTTTTCCCCTCACCTTTGGCGCGGCGCGGTTGTGCCGGAGTGGGAGGAAGACGCTCCGAAAGGCAAGTACTTTACCATAGTGGATGCCCAACGGGAGAAGAGGTGTTTCATACCGCGCGTATGGTGTACCTAGGGGACATGTGTCAAACTCCTGACAACCGCATCTATGAAGTTACTGCCATCAACGGCTTTCGCGCTGAGGCTAGGCTCCTGCGGACAGAGGCTATTGCAGAGCAATCAGCATGGTTTGCCGCTTTTATGGAGCAGTTTGGCCGGGCTGACGTTGCCTCCAGCAGAATCTCGGATTCTGCAGAGCCCCCGCTGGTGAGAGCAGCGGAGCGCGAAGTTCGCGTTGCGGTCTATCACACACACAGCGCTGAGTCCTATCGTCCCAGTGACGGTGCCTCGAGCATTCGTGCTAACGGGGGCATCCTTAGGGTAGGCGATGCTTTTGCCGCTACAGCGGCGGGCATGCATGTCGGTCTGCTCCCCATCCTGTCGCGTCCGTCTGCACACGAGATATGTCCCTACCAAACTTTGACCAAGGGTCATCACACGAGCTAGGCCGCGTGCTTAAATTTGGGGAGGATGAGTACGGAAACAGTGTGTATGTGGCGGGACTCGGACCTAGTCGAGCTGGTACGCTGGTCGCACTGCGCCTTGTACTCACAGAGAGCCAAGTAAGCGCGGATGCTTTTTACATAGTAGATGCGCTGCAGTGCATCAGCCTCCCTGTGCGCCTTGGCGGATTTCTGTCACGACGCTGCGGCTATGTGAGTCTGGGCCGTCCAATGTGCGTGTACGGAATTTTGGCTCGGTACGACTGCTTTGTGCGCTTAGTCAGCGAAGTCAAGGCAGTTTGTCGGGCTTGACGTGACATAAACAGTGGGGGATAATGTGGGCTGAGAGTGGCGTTCACGGAGGTTTATGTGCACAGAATTACGGGAATATTGCCTGCTTCGCCCGCCGCGCGTGTGGGACTTGACATTGGACATTGTATTGTCAGCGTTAACGGCAAGGCAGTAAGAGATATTATCGACTGGAAGCATGCTCTAGCTGCGCCGGTAATGCGTATTGTAGCCCGCGATATGCATGAATGCGAACAAACTTACATTGTCAAGCATGAGTCCGGGGCGGACATTGGCCTCGAATTTGAGTCTCCTACCATCGATCGGCTACACACCTGCCAGAACAACTGCGTGTTTTGCTTTGTGCGGCAGATGCCCAAAGGCCAGCGCGATACTCTCTACGTAAAGGACGATGATTATCGGCTTTCGCTGGTGTATGGTTCCTTTGTAAGCCTGACAAACATCGATGCGGAGAACTGGCAGCGCCTACTGAGCGAGCGCATTTCTCCCATCTATGTGTCTGTTCACAGCACTAACCCCGGTCTGCGTGCCTATATCATGCAGAACCCTAGAGCTGCTGCTGTGATGGAGCAGATAAAAGAGCTGGTTTCGCACGGAATCGCTGTCCACGCTCAGCTCGTTCTAGTGCCGGGGCTTAACGATGGGCCGGAGCTTATACAGAGCTTGCGTGACCTTACGGCACTTTACCCCGGAGTGGAATCCGTGGCGGTAGTGCCGGTCGGGCTTACTGGCTACCGCTCTGGGCTCACGACGCTTTCCGGGTTTGATGCGAATTCTGCGCGAACCGTGCTCAGAGAGGTGACGGAGTTTGGCAAGCGCATGCGGCGCAAACATGGTGTCATTGTGGTTCATGCGGCAGATGAGTTCTATGTGGTGGCACATGCAGACTTCCCGCGCCATACGTGGTACGATGGCTATCCACAATTAGAGAACGGCGTGGGGTTGTGCCGCTCATTTATCGACGATTTTCGCGGCGAATGGGCGAGGGGACGGCGCAAACGTGCCCGCTTGCGCCCTGTAACTTGGGTCACAGGTGAAAGCGCGGAGTTCGTTATGCGCAGTCTGCAGCAAGTGGTCAATCGAGACGGCGGAGCGGTAGACCTTGTAGTAGCCCGAAACAAGCTCTTTGGGGGGCAGGTTACTGTTACTGGCCTGCTCGGCGGAGAAGACATCAAGACAGCGCTGGAGACTGCTTTGCTTAAGCCCAATACGACGGTACTTATTCCGGATGTCTGTCTGCGCGCTGGCTCGTTTCTTGATGGCGTAACGTTTAGTGAGTTAAGTTCGCATTTCCCGCAACTTGTACTTATTGCTTGTGCGACGCAGGGGAAAGAACTAGCCCGCATAACCGAAGAGGAGTGAACGCGGATGGCTTTTGTCGCGATTGTCGGCCGACCTAATGTGGGGAAGTCGACGTTGTTTAATTACTTGGTGGGCAAGCGTATCTCCATCGTGGAAGACACACCTGGGGTTACGCGCGACCGTCTCTACGCGGAGGTAGAGTGGACTGATAGGCGGTTTACGCTGGTAGATACCGGCGGCATCGACACGCTGTCCGAGGACGTTATATTCAAGCAGATGCGCCTGCAGGCAGAGGTGGCTATAGAGGAAGCCGACCTCATTGTCTTACTCGTCGACGGCAGGCAAGGTGTGACGGCGGCTGACGAAGAAGTAGCGCGCATCTTGCGCCATACACAGAAGCCTGTTCTTTTGGTCGCCAACAAACTTGATGTGCCAGCACTTTTCCCCCACGCCGCAGACTTTTTCCGTCTGGGACTGGGTGAACCCCTGCCAATCTCTGCTGCTAACGGCATAAACATTGGCGACCTGCTTGACCTCATTGTCGCACGGCTCCCCGCAGCCGACGAACATGGCTACAGTGATGACATAGTGAAACTCACCGTGATGGGACGCCCCAATGTAGGGAAGTCTTCCCTTGTTAATGCCATCCTTGGGGAAGACCGCGTCATTGTAAGTGATATCCCCGGCACGACGCGCGATGCCGTCGATACATATTTTGAGCGGGGAAACAGCAAGTACGTGATTGTTGACACGGCGGGCCTGCGCAAGCAAGCCAAGGTCAAGGAAGATATCGAGCGCTACAGTGTTATGCGTAGTCTGCGCGCGGTTGAGAAGGCCGATATCTGTTTGATGGTGTTAGACGCTACAGAAGGCGTCCTTGAGCAAGACAAAAAGATTATTGGCTATGCACATGAAAAGGGTAAGGGCATTATTTTTGTCATTAACAAGTGGGATCTTGTTGTCAAGGATGACTGGACTGCCGACAAGTTCAAGCAGGAAGTCTACGCGGAACTTCAGTTTGCAGAGTATGCGCCCTGCATCTTTGTCTCAGCGAAAACGGGGCAGCGCGTACTTAAGATATTAGAGTTGGTGTCTAGTGTGCACGCTGAACAGACAAAGCGCGTCCGGGCCTCGGTATTGATGGAACTAGTTACGGAAGCCACAGTGGTGACCCCTCCGCCGCAAGTGCGCGGCAAGAAACTAAAGATTGGCTATGTGACGCAGACCGACATCAAGCCGCCCACCTTCCTTTTCTTTGTCAACGACCCTCTGCTCATGCACTTTAGCTACCTTCGCTTTCTTGAGAACCGTATTCGTGCGGTGTACGGGTTCTCGGGTACCTCCATTCGCTTGCTGACGCGCAAGAAAGTGTAACACTCGCTATGGTGAGATTAGGGGAGTAGTTATGAAAATCGGCATCGTAGGCGGAGGGGGCTGGGGCACTGCGCTTGCTTCCGTGGTCGCCAAGAATGCACACGAGGTAGTAATGTGGGTGCGTGAGGAAGCGGTGCGCGAGGAAATTCGCCTCCACCGCGCTAATTCGAGCTTCCTGCCCGGAGTTAGGCTGCCCGAGAACGTAGCCCCAGTTGACACTTTTACTCACTTCGCGAGGTGCGACTTGGTAATTCTTGCGGTGCCCTCAGCTTTTGTGCGGGTCACGGCCGGATTACTGCGTGTGCACTTGCCGCGCGGCACGCCCATAGTTAGTGCGGCTAAAGGCTTGGAGTTTGGCACTAATATGCGTTTGTCCTTGGTGTTAAGCGAGGTGTTTGGCAAGGCTCACCCTCTGGCCGTTCTTTCCGGCCCTAACATCGCTTTGGAGGTAGGGCGGGGGATTCCCTCGGCCGCAGTAGTCGCCTCACCAGACGTTTCGTTTGCGAGAGCTGCGCAGCGTGCCTTGATGACCGACTCTTTTCGCGTCTACACCAGCCCTGACCTCATCGGTGTAGAGCTAGGCGGTGCCCTGAAGAATGTAATCGCTCTTGCCGCTGGGGTCATTGATGGCCTTGAGTACGGCGACAACACTAAGGCCGCCCTCATGACGCGCGGCATGACCGAAATCGTGCGCCTAGGGAAAGCCTTGGGAGCTGAGGTTTCTACTTTCGCCGGGCTGTCAGGTATGGGCGACTTAATAGTAACTTGCACCAGTGCCCACAGCCGTAACCGCCGTGCTGGCTTGGCGCTAGGGCAGGGGAGGACGCTCGCACAGGTGCAGGGCTCTACTCACATGGTTATCGAGGGCGTTAATACGACACGCGCGGCGTATCAGCTTGCGCAGGAACAAAGGATAGAAATGCCCATCACGGAAGCTTTGTATGATGTTTTGTTTAACCAGCGCGATCCGCGCGAGGCCGTCATGGAATTGATGACGCGAAATAAGAAGAACGAGACAGAAGAATACCTAATTTGAGAATGCCTAGTTATATCCGCAATCCTTCCGAATATATTGTACTGACCAAGCCTTGCAGGTGGTGGCCTTGCGGTGTTTGGAATGGGGGGAGCGGGTGCACATGGAGAAGTTCGATTTACTCAAAGATATTGCTGAGCGAACAGGCGGAGATATACCTTGGCATTGTGGGGCCAGTTCGCAGCGGCAAGTCTACCTTCATTAAAAGGTTCATGGAGCTAGTAGTGCTCCCTAACATAGACGATGAGCATGTTAGGGAGCACGCGCGATGAGCTGCCGCAGAGCGGGGCCGGTCGGACGATTATGACTGTGGAGCCCAAGTTCATTCCGGACGAAGCGGTTGAACTGACGCTTTCGCCTGGCTTGGCTGCGAGAGTCAGGTTGGTGGACTGCGTAGGCTATACCGTCAAAGGCGCGCGGGTATATGGATGAAAACGGTCCGCGTATGGTGCAGACACCTTGGGTGACTGAACCCGTCACCTTTGAAGAGGCGGCCGAGATGGGCACACAGAAAGTGATAGACGAGCACTCCACGGTAGGCCTTGTGGTCACCACCGACGGCTCTTTTCCCGACCTAGCGCGGGCCGAATTTGTTCCCGCTGAAGAACGCGTAGTTAGCGAACTGCGCCAGCTAAACAAACCCTTCTTGATCCTCTTGAATTCAAGTCAGCCTACTTCGCCCGACACGCTCCTCTTACGCGACGAGCTAGAAAGCAAGTACGGGGTCGCGGTGTTGCCCGTCAATTGCGCGAGAATGACCGAGGAGGACATAGCCACCATCCTGAAAGAAGCACTGTACGAGTTCCCGGTGCGAGAGGCTAACGTAGCTCTGCCCACATGGGTAACGGTACTTGACAACAAGCACTGGCTTAGAGTTAAGCTCGAGGAAGCTGTGGCCGAAGGCGTGAAGCTCGTGCGTAGGCTTAGAGACATAGATGACCTCATTCTGGAACTTAGTCTCTGCGATGCCGTACAGGAAGTCCTCCTGCAAAACATGGACCTAGCTAAAGGAGTGGCCAGCGTAGAGGTTACTGCTCCGGAGCACCTTTATTACGACGCCCTATCTGAGGCGGCTGGCTAGGAGATCAGGGGCCAAGACACCATTCTTAGGCTGATGCGTTTATTGACGCAGTCTAACCGCGAATTTGACCGCATCCGCGACGCGTTCCGCGATGCACGGAACCAAGGCTACGGCATCGCCCCACCGAGTCTGGAGGAAATGTCCTTAGATCAGCCCGAAATCGTCCGGATCAAATACCTCGTCGACGAGCTCGAGGGCAGCCCGGAGAAGCTGTGGGGTGCCAATATTTTTGGCAAGTCACTGCATCACCTCGTGCGTGATGGCATTCAAAACAAGCTCCTTACGATGCCTGACAATGCGCAGGAGAAACTGCGCGAATGCCTACAGCGCATCATTAATGAAGGCAGCGGCGGACTAATCGCCATTATCCTCTAGCCTAGCGGACGTCTGGCATTGGATTTTTTGCTTGCGCAAATCAGCACTCTAAGCTATAATGAGCAAGCGGCGGGCTGTAGCGCAGTTTGGCTAGCGCGCATGCTTGGGGTGCATGAGGCCGCAGGTTCAAGTCCTGTCAGCCCGACCAGTCTTTATGTTGGTCAACCCAATATTAGCCGCATAGTTTGAGAGGTCTTCACATGGAAATTTATCCAAGCGAAGACCTCTCATTTCCCTTTGCATGCGCTTTTCTTTGTGCACGATGTGGTGTACAATTTGATTAATGAACTTTCTTAACCATGGAAGTTTGTGGAGTTCACTAGCGCATGAGGAGGGGAAAATGTGGTAGACAACGACGTCAACGCAATTGCCGAAGAAACGATTGCTAAGTATGAACGCTATGTTAATCCGAGTTTAGCTAGGCTTTTTCGCTACATGGGGCTGGCTACAGTGGAGCACTCCGCGCGGGGCAGCACGGTGACCGATTTTAAAGGGGACGAATACCTCGATCTGCTGGGTGGCTACGGCATGTATGGGGTGGGGCATTCTCATCCTAGAGTCGTTCAGGCAGTCAAAGTGCAGCTTGACCGCATGGCCATGCCGACGAAGATTCTCTTAAACAAGCCTATGGCCGACCTAGCGGAGCTTTTAGCCGAGGTGACTCCGGGAGACCTTACGTACTCGTTTTTCTGCAACAGCGGCACCGAAGCCGTCGAAGCAGCGATCAAACTGGCAAAGGTAGCTACAGGCAAACACGGCATAATCTCCACCACGGGAGCTTTCCATGGGAAGTCGTTGGGGTCACTTAGCGCGACGGGGCGCGAATTGTTCCGTGAACCCTTTAAGCCTCTCCTAAACGGCTTTGCCCATGTTCCCTTTGGCGATGCTCCTGCGATCGAAGCCGCCATCGACAAGGATACGGCCGCTGTCATTGTCGAGCCGATTCAGGGTGAGGGGGGCGTCATCGTACCTCCATGCGGTTATCTCTCCGCTATACGCGAAATCTGCGACCAGAGAGGCGTGTTGCTCATAGTCGACGAAGTGCAGACCGGCATGGGTCGCACCGGCAAGATGTTTGCTGTCGAGCACGAAAACGTTGTTCCAGACATCCTGTGTTTGGCAAAGGCACTAGGCGGTGGGGTAATGCCGATTGGCGCGATTGTAGCGAAGCCGCACCTATGGCAGAGTTTTATTGACGCACCCTTCTTACATACATCCACTTTTGGGGGCAATCCTTTGGCGTGTGCGGCGGCTATCGCCGCAATTCTAGTCACGCGCGACGAAAACTTGTGCGAAAACGCTACCGTAATGGGAATGAGGTTCCTTGAGGCACTTCGAGCAATGCAAGCACGCTACCCGGGGGTTCTGGCAGAGGTGCGCGGACAAGGACTGATTATCGGGCTGGAATTCACGCATGAGGGGTATGCAGGCTTTGCCATTTCCGAATTGGTAAACAACAAAATCCTCGCGGCCTATACGCTGAACAACCCAAAAGTAATTCGCATCGAGCCGCCGCTAGTTATTACGGCTGCTGAAGTAGAGCGGGCTATCCGTGTATGGGAAAGCATTATCACCTCGGCTGTTGAGTTAGCCGAGGATTTGTAAAGGAGTGGAAATGTGTGCCATACGTAGAAGTTAACACCACTATAAGAGGCGACATCTCGCGCATCTGGGCGATTGTTTCCGACATGGCGAGCTACCCGAAATTTATGCCCAACTTGCAAAGCGTTACCATTGAAGAGCGTTCTGACAACACGACAGTCAGCAAATGGGTCAGCAACGTCGACGGCCGTGTTATTGCTTGGCGTGAGCGCGATACGTTTTACCCCGACGACTACCGCATTGAATACGCGCAGTTGAGTGGAGACCTAAAAAAATTCGAAGGCAAGTGGCAGCTCAGTTCAAATGGCGACGCTGTCAACGTTCTATTGACAGTTGACTTTGAATTTGGCGCGCCGATGCTCGCGGCTCTCTTAAACCCGCTGCTCAAGAAAAAAGTGCGCGAGAACAGTGCAGGAATGCTTGCCGCCATCAAGAAGTTATGTGAGGAAGCACAATAGCCGCACGCTAAGGCCGTAGCGGAACTAACGCTGACTAAGACGTGAGCGGGGGCGTATTTGCGATGGAAAGAACACTCTGCCTGATCAAGCCTGACGCTGTTCAGAGGGGACTTATGGGTGCAGTCGTATCGCGCGTTGAGCGCAAGGGACTGCAAATTGTCGGGCTAAGAATGCTTAAAGCAAGCAGGGAATTAGCGGCCATTCACTACGCGGAGCATCAAGGTAAGGCCTTCTATCCAAAGCTTATTGACTACATAACTAGCGGGCCTATTGTGGCGCTGTGTGTACAAGGACACAGGGCAGTAAGCGTGCTGCGCGCCATCGTCGGCAAGACTGACCCGGCTGAAGCAGTAAGCGGCACAATTAGAGGCGACTTTGGCATGTGCAAAGGACGCAACGTCATCCATGCTTCAGACAGCGTAGACGCAGCAAAGCGCGAGATAGAGTTGTACTTCGGCCAAGATGAACTCATAGACTTTGATTGGACAATCTATGAGTGGGTTTACCGCGAAGACTAGAGGCAGCGAAAAACAGCTGGCCCAGCCAACTGCCGCTTGACATTCCGTATGGTGCGAGGAGGGGGAGTCGAACCCCCACGGTTGCCCGCTAGATCCTAAGTCTAGTGCGTCTGCCATTCCGCCATCCTCGCAATGTTGGTGGTGGGCCATGATGGACTCGAACCATCGACACCCCACTTAAAAGGCGGGTGCTCTACCGCTGAGCTAATGGCCCATATGACAAATGGCAGGGGCGGCTGGATTTGAACCAACGCATGCGGGAGTCAAAGTCCCGTGCCTTACCGCTTGGCGACGCCCCTATGAGTAAGGAGAGGGTGGAGCCGGCGATGGGATTCGAACCCGCAACCTGCTGATTACAAATCAGCTGCTCTACCGTTGAGCTACGCCGGCAATATGGTGACCCCAACGGGATTCGAACCCGTGTCGCCAGCGTGAAAGGCTGGTGTGTTAGACCGCTTCACTATGGGGCCACACTTAAGATTGGTCGGGGTAGCAGGATTCGAACCTGCGGCCTCCTGCTCCCAAGGCAGGCGCGCTAGCCAAGCTGCGCTATACCCCGCAACACAACGCCATAGAATTTACACCACCTGAACACTCAAGTCAAGTGACGGGTAAGCTATGTTTGTTGCTAAAGTATTATAGCACCGTTTGTCACCTGCGCCAATAGCACGATTTGACACGTGCTCTAAGGCGAAAAGCGCATTCACGCGAATTCTTCTTCTTCATCGTCATTAGCAGCGCTGGTAATAACAATAGTATTGCCAAGACAGACTGAACAAAGCGCTTGGTCTGGCATCGCCGCACCCACGTAGTGCTGGTACTGTTTGTGGCACGATTTGCATACTCGTGGACGAATCGTCATCTAAACCACCTCGCTTACAGTGTTGCCGTGTTCTTGCCCACACAAACGGGTTCATGCCACAATAAGAGGAGGAACAAAATGCGCGCTATTACATTTGTCTTGACGCCAGCCGCCAGCAAACGGCTAATTGCTAAGGCGGTGGTGTCCATGCCCGAGGTGCAGCGGGCTCGCAAGCAGGGTCGCCTGATTGTTGCAGGCGGCATCACCAACGCCTACATTGCTGAAGAACTAACGGGCGAGCAGGTAGATAAGGCCCGCTACACGGCGGGCCTTGTCACGGAATCAAAGTGGAGCCTGACTCCGCCGGAGACTAGGCTTAAGCCGCTGGCGTTTGAAGCAGGCCAGATTTCGCAGCGCACGTGGCCGGAAGTGCTGCAAGACTTTACTGTCCTAGATGTGTTTGTTAAGGGCGGCAACGCCTTAGACCCAGAAGGGAATGTCGGGGTTTTGGTGGGCGGCAAGAACGGCGGCACGATAGGCGCTGCGTACGGGCACCTTGTCGCGCTAGGAGCGCACCTCATCCTGCCTGTCGGCTTAGAGAAGCTTATCCCGTCGGTTGCCGAAGCCGCTAGGGCTCTCGGGCAACTGCCCCTCGATGCTCCCTACGGCATGCCGTGTGGCCTGTTCCCTGTAGCCTATGGTACAGTAGTGACTGAAGTTGAGGCTTTGCGCCTGCTCTATGGCCTCAAGGCTGTGCACGTCCACAGCGGCGGAGTTGGCGGCAGTGAAGGTGCGGTCGGATTAGTTGCGCACGGCGACGAGGGCGCCTGCCACCGTTTGCGGGATGACCTCGGCGCGTTACTAAAGGAAAAGCCTGTGGACACGGGCAAACGCCACTAAATGCTGCAAGTGATTATCAACGCCGACGACTTCGGCTTGTCACTGGGTGTGAGTCAGGGCATCGCACGCGCAATAACCGAGGGCGTCGTTACGTCAACTTCAATCATGGGTAATATGCCCGATCTAGCCGCCAGTCTCAAACTTTTACAGAGTGCCCCAGAGGCGGGCCGTGGTGTTCACCTTACGCTCTCTGCTGGACGGCCTTTGCTCACGGAAAGGCAGGTGCCTAGCCTTGTGGACAAGGCGGGTGGTTTCCGGCGTGATTCGCGGTCGGCAGTGAGCAGGGCTGAGACACCCGAGGTAGAGCAGGAATGGCGGGCGCAGATCGAGAGGGTGCTCGGTTTTGGCGTTCGGCCGACACACCTCGACAGCCATCACCACGTGCACCTCGCGCCACGGCTGATGCAACTGGCCGTTAAGCTGGCCAAGCAGTATAGGATACCTTGTATCCGCCGCTTGACGGTGCGGGATGTTTGGCGTGAGTCTCGCCCATGGCGACATGCCCTCGTACTCCCCCACATCGCCATCTCCCAGCACCTAGTTCTTGGGAGTGGCCTCCGTTTCCCGAATGGCGTGCTGTCGCTGCACGAACAGCTCTTAGTAACACTATCTCGTCTGCCGGATGGGATTTACGAGGTGTTTTGTCACCCCGGCAAGGTTGATGATGCCTTGTTTAAGGTGAGCTCGCTAAGGCACGAGCGGGAGCGAGAGTTGGAATTTCTCGTTTCGCCTGAACTTAAGGAGGGCCTCCGGCAGCGCGGCATTAGGTTAGTTACCTACCGGGAGGTAGCACTATAGAGGAGGGGTGTACGTGCAAAAGGTTCTCCAAAGGCTGTCGGCCGCGCCTCTAACGGCAACTGTCAGCGGCGAACAGCTGCTAAAGGCGCTTGGCGGCCGCCCAAACATCACCGCTGTCGATTCTTGCATGACGCGGCTTAGGCTAAGCGTAGTAGATATGAACCAGGTTGATACGGTGGAGTTAGAGCGCCTTGGGGCAGCCGGGTTTAGCCGCGTGGGAGCAGACTACTTGCAGGTGGTGATGGGAACTCAGTCGCAGGCGTACGCGGAGGAGCTGCGAAGGCTAATAGATTCTGCTGAGAAGGCGCACATGCAAACACTGGTTAGTCCTCTGACTGGACACGCGGCTAGGCAGAACGTCAACTCGACCACCGTCGTGATCTGTATGGACAAAGGGGAATGGAGCTTTATCGAGGCGGGTTCGGTAACGGCCGGGATAGACATCATCGCTAGGTGCCAGACGAGGTGAGGATATGGGCAGAGAAGTATGTGTGGGATTAGCCCTCGGAGGCGGGGGAGGCAGGGGTATCGCGCATATCGGAGTGCTCGCGGAGTTAGAGTCCGCGCGGATTCCTGTCCATGTGATCGCCGGTACCAGCGCTGGTAGCCTCGTCGGGGTGCTGTATGCGGCTGGCCTTTCGCCGGAGCAGATGCTGGCCTTGGCCCTGCGAACCAAATGGAGCGATTTAGTACAGCTCGCGATGCCGCGGGTAGGACTGGTAAATGCTGCGCGCATGGAGAATCTGCTCAATGAGATTCTCCATAACGCTAAGCTCGAGGAGCTGCCGGTGCCTGTGGCGGCGGTAACCTGTGACTTGTACACAGGGCGCGAGGTTGTGCTGAGGCAGGGTAATGCCGCCCTTGCGGTAAAGGCAAGTTGTGCTGTGCCGGGTATTTTTTCGCCCGTGCCTTACGGGGACGCGCTGCTCGCCGACGGCGGCCTAGTGAATGGGGTGCCGGTGAACGTCGTTAGGGAGATGAACGCGGACCTGACTATTGCCGTGCGGCTGCATCAAGGCGTACAAAAAACACAGGAGCTAAACAACATCTTCGCTATTTTGTCGCAGTCGTTTGAGGTGATGCAGCGCTCCCAGCACATGGACACCCCGGATGTGCTTATCGTGCCAGAACTTGCCAACCACCACATGGGCGACCTCGCTAAAGTGATGCCAGCTTATGAGGCGGGGAGGGCAGCCGCACGCACGGCACTTCCCGTGATACTGAAGTTTCTGGGGCATTAGGTACACCTATGCATAATCACGGATATGCAGTAGACTATTTGGGCGTATAGGAGAGAGAGCTTCGTGCCAGAAACTGCCACCTACCTAAAGTTTTGGGCTGGCCTCACGAGTATCGGGGGGACAGTTATCTCCGTGGAGCACGGGGAGTACCGCTTGATGTTTGACTTTGGTTTTAGCTATAACCCGAGCAATATCTTTGGCGACAAACAAGTTCGGCTGCGTCCAGCGCACCTCGTACACGACTACCTGCTTCTAGATATGATCCCTGCCGTGCCAGGCGTATATCGCCAACGAGATCTAGGACAGGGCATGGAGCTCTTGTCAGCGGAGAAGAGTCCGTGGCAGACGATTGTCCTCATCTCCCATTTACATCTTGACCATATGGGTGCAATGGGGTTAGTTAGCCCAAGCGTACCCGTGTTCCTCACTGCGGAGTCTTTGGGGCTATACAGCGCACTCTGTGCCATTGGCGAAGGCGTGGATGGCGAAAGGGACTACAGCGTATGCCAGTTTGACGCTCCGCTTGCGCATGGTCCTTTCGTAATTACACCGCTTAGGGTCGATCACGATGTCTCCGGAGCATGTTCCTTCCACATTCGCACACCACACGGCAATCTGCTCTACACGGGCGACTTTCGCCTCTACGGCACAACACCGCCAGTCGCACCGCAGTGGCTGGAGGCGGCGAGAGCTCTCGGCGTGGATGTGCTTATCTCTGAGGGCACCACATTGCGTGCGCCAACAGAAGGGGAGAGCGAGGGGATAACCGGAGACGGCTCCTTGCCGGATAATCTCACGACTGAAGATATGCTACTGGGGAAATTGCATGCCTTGCTTAGCAACACGGGTCTAGCAGTCTTTAACATCTACCACCGCAACCTGAGGCGTCTCGGTATGATGCTAGATGCAGGCAGAGACGCCGGGCGGACGGTAGTCCTCGAGCGCGAAACCGCTCACCTAGCGCGTCTGCTGCTTGCGCGGGAGGACTTTGTCGAGACTACAGCCATTTGCGCGTCTCTGGTCAAAGAAAATCCGACTCAGTACCTAGTTCAAAATAGCTACCGTAACTGCCTTGCGCTGCTAGATTTCGCTGGTGTCGGCGGAAGCTACATCCACTCCAACGGGACACCCCTGGGCGACTTTGACCCTGCTTACGCTAAGCTGCGTGCGCTTGTGGCAAAGTGCGGGCTTGAGTTTCACTATGTCGGCGCGACGGGGCATGCTATCCCCCAACACCTGCAATATGTGGCGGACACCTTGGCACCTAAGGTGTTAGTTCCCCTGCATAGTTTCAACCCGCAAAGACTCACGGCTACCCTAGGACACCGGGTACTGCCGGAGCGCGGCCTTGTCTACCGCTTCAAGGACGGCACTTTGGATGC
>QLUS01000159.1 GCA_018725535.1 Bacillota bacterium | reverse complement strand
ACTTGCGGCAAAGTGTTAGGCAAACCGTGTGCGGCAAAGTAGGCCATCACGGCAAAGGCTAGGGCTTCACGGTCGCGCGATAGCATCCCCTTCTCCTCAAAGGTAGAGACGGGAACCGGCAGTTTGGTGCGCAGGGCATCTATCAATGTGCGGTTCAAGGCCCCGCCGCCTGCCACCAAGACCTCGTCTAACCCAAAAGGAACCACGTGTGCCCTGTAGGCTGCGGCAATGCTCTCTGCAGTAAATGCGGTGAGCGTTGCCAAGAGGTCAAGCGCTGAGCACTCGACTAGGGGTGTGTGCCGCAACATAAATTCCAGACTAAAGACCTCGCGACCGGTAGATTTAGGGGGTGATAGGTGCAAGTATGGATGCCGCAACAGAGCGATAAGCGCTGTTGCGTTGACAGTGCCGCGAGCCGCTAACTCGCCGTCACGATCAAACGGCACACCAAAGAACCGCTGCGCCGCTTCGTCGATCAGGCAGTTTCCCGGGCCAGTGTCAAAAGCCCGCACGAGTCGGCTGTCGCCGTCTGCTGGAAGGTATGTCAAATTGGAGATGCCCCCGATATTGTGAATGGCTCGGGCTTTCCCGAGCTCACGATAAAGGAGGAAATCCCCAAACGGCACGAGAGGCGCGCCTTCTCCGCCCGCTGCTAGGTCGGACTGACGAAAATCACTGATGACGGGAACCTTGCACCGCTCCAAAACCCAAGCTGCTTCGCCGATTTGCAGCGTGCTCTTGACATGAAACCCTGCCGCCTCATCTACCCTAGGAATGTGAAAGACGGTTTGTCCCGATAAAGCAACTATATCTACACGGTGCGTATCGCACACTGCACCAGCCAGCGCAGCGTATGCTTGCCCGATTTCAGCGTGCAGTTCGGTGATCAGCGCCACATTAGAGGTCACGGCGCGTGTTGCCAACCCTAAGCGCTCTCTTATCGTCGGCGCATAATCTTGCCTAAAGCGCCCCTGCACCTCCCAACGCAACCTTTCCACCGTCCCCGAAAACTTGACCAACACCGCATCGATGCCATCGCCGGATGTCCCCGTCATTAAACTCAAGATGCTGAGCGGAAGTAAGTTCATCAGGTAGCCCCCAAGCCAGATTTATCTTGACTCTATCATAGCAGGAAAACGATAATCTAAGCATCATGGCGGTATTTCGCCTCTCCATCAAACATAAAGGAGTGAGTCCCATGAAAAAAAGACTGCTGGCCAGCACTCTCGTCCTCGCGTTGTTCGCGACAATCTTTGCCGTTGGCTTTACTGCACAAGCATCAACCCCGTGGCAGGTCCTAATCAACAACGCTCCCCTGCAATTTGATGTGCCTCCCGTCATTGAGCAGGGACGCGCTCTAGTGCCAATGCGCGCCATTTTCGAAGCGCTAGGTGCTAACGTCCACTGGGACGAGGCAACTAGAACGGTCACTGCGTACCGACGCGAATCAGCCGTTGTGCTCACCATCGGCAGCCGCACAGCTTGGGTAAACGGCCCGGTGCGCACTCTCGACGTGGCGCCTTCAATTGTAGCCGGGCGCACCTTAGTGCCGCTGCGCTTTGTGGCCGAAGCACTTGGTGCAGAAGTCGGCTGGGACGGCCGAGTGACCATAACCGTCAACCATACCCCCTACGTTACACCGCCTGTGGGCGGCACCATCACCTTCGGCGCTACAGCTGACCCGATTATCCTCAATCCCATCATGTCCACGGATGTCGGCTCGGCCTTTGTTCACGGGCGCACCAACTGGGGTTTAGTGCGCATGAATGTCGATGCCTTGCCCATGAACGCCATCGCCGATCGTTGGCAGTGGGACCAAGCCACACTAACTTGGCGTTTTTGGCTAAATCCGCGCGCTAGATGGCAGGACGACGTGCCGGTAACTGCCCGCGACGTGAAATTTACATTTGACACAATCGCCCACGCCGACTACGACGGTCCGCGCCGCACGGTAGTGCAACATGTGCAGGAGATCGTGGTGGTTAACGACCACACCGTCGACTTCCGCATGCGCCAAGTAGACGCGAGCTTCTTGTTCCGCATTGGCCTCGGATTGCTACCTCATCATTTGCTTGGCAATGTTCCGGTACGCGAACTACGAGGCCACGCCTTTAGCCGCGGTCCGATTGGCAACGGCCCTTACCGCTTCGTGCGCTGGGTAACCGGCCAATTCGTAGAGTTAGCCCGCAACCCGCAATTCTTCCAAGGGCCACGCCCCTATATCGACCGAGTCGTGGTGCGCACTTTCCAGGACGACGCGGTCCGTCAGGCAGCTTGGGAAGTCGGCGACATCGATTTCCTCGCCTCGATATCGCCCGACACCATCGACCAAGTGCGGCGCCAGCACGCCAATCGTGCGCAATTTAGAGAAATTATGGTGCACGGATTTGACTCGATTACCGTCAATCTTGAGCACCCGATTCTCAGAGACCGCGCCGTGCGGCAAGCCTTAGTCACGGCCATTGACCGCCAAGCTATGGTCAACACAGTACTTAACGGCTTCGGTCGCGTGCTGCACAGTCCGCAGGTCTCTACCTCTTGGGCGTATGGAGCAACGGGCCTTGACCCTTACACCCATAGTGTCGTGAGGGCTAGACAAATGCTTGATGCTGCGGGCTGGCGAGTCCCGGCGGGGAGTCGCGACGGCGTCCGCATGAAGGACGGAGTGCGCCTTAGTTTTGGCATCATGGTGCAATCCGGTCATGTAACGCGCATGGACGTCATGACCATGCTTATTAGCTACTGGCGGCTGATCGGCGTTGAAGCCACCGGAGAAACTATCGAATGGGCCGTCCTCGGTGAGCGCTCCCGCCGCACTCAGTTTGACCTGATGATCACCGGTTGGGCACCCGGGCCTGACCCCGATGTGTTCCGCTTCTTCCACTCGTCTCAGGCTGAGCGCAATGCCGCAGGTCATGTACCAGGCTTTAATCGCGCCATCTTCCGCAATGCCGACGTAGACCGCCTGTCCGAAGCTGCCCTCGCCACGGTCGACGTAGCGGAGCGCAGGCGTATCTACCACGAACTTGACCGGATTCTCAACCGCGAAGTGCCCTGGATCTGGCTGTTCCAACGCAGCGCAGTATCCGCAGTGTCAAATCGCATTGGCGGGGTAATTTGGTCGCCGATTGGCGCAGAGGAGCTCGACGCTTGGTTTATCCGCCGCTAAAGCTCGCTGCCGCACTAAGTCGACAAGGGAGCGCCGCGCATAACGAAGACGCTTACGTGTGTGAACCCGAATGGGAGTTCTACGCCGTAATCGACGGCGCGACCTCGATTGTGCCGTATGTAGGCCAAGGGGGCATGACCGGCGGTTTTCTGGCGGCGCAAGTGGTAGCTCGGGTTCTGCGACAAAACGCTGGGCAGAGAGCACATAGCTCTCTGCCTCTTAATGCTGTGCTAGCCCTAGCGAACGACGCGCTAGGTCAGGCCATGCAGGAGGCCGGCATCGACACGGACAAAGGGGACGGTTCCTTTCGTCCGGGACGAAGAGGACGGTCTCGGCGTGGAGGAGGTGGTCAAACACGTACATAACATGGGTCTTGCTGGCTACACCAGCTGGCTTCTCTCGCTCGAGCAAGAAGACTCGACGTGTCTACGCTACC
>QLUS01000158.1 GCA_018725535.1 Bacillota bacterium | reverse complement strand
GCCCCATGCCAAGGTTTTTGATGCAAGCGCCAAGGCCGGTGGCCATATGCCCGGTGGGGTGGTTTAGGGTGATGAGCAAATCGGCGAGCACGACCTCGCGGGCTATTTTGACGCTTGGGAAGAGCTCGCCATGTATCTCAACATCGAGCTCGCTGTTGCCAAGCAGGCCGTCAAGCATGATGAAGGGCGCACCGGTGGCGGCGATAGAGAAACCCTGCCGCTCGGCGTGCAGGAGATGCTTAACGGTGTCCATGCGCTCGCCTTTGTAGAGGGTGGCGGTCTCGCCGAGGAAGGGCGAGGCTCCGGCGGAGCGGAGCAAAGGGGACGGAGGAAAGGGGACGGGGGTAGTGTTTTATGTGCGGCGCAACTTTAGGCGACGCAAGACAAAGTTAATGCCTTGGTCGACTTCTTCGACCTTGAGTACGAGCAATAGTAAGCCATAGACGCCAAGACCGACGCCGACGGCCCCGCCGAGGGCGATGATGTCTCCGAAGGGTGCGAGGAGGCGCAAGCAAAGGTCGGTTGCGACACCCATAGCGGCGGAAGCGAGTACGACCTTGGGCACAAGCGCGCCAAGGCGCAATTTGCCGCGCCCAAGCTTAGTGCTGAGAAGATAGAGCGACAAGCCAGCGCTAAAGAGTGCGCCAAGCGAGGTGGCGAGGGCGAGACCGCCGTGGGCGAGCGGCACGACTAAGGTGACGGCTAAGGCAATGCTTACTATAGTGGTGGCAATGCCAACTTTAACGGGGGTGACGGTGTCCTGCAGGGCGTAAAAGGCGCGCACTAACACTTGCCCGATAGAAAGCCCAAGTAAGCCGACGGCGTAGTAGGCCATGGCGAAGGCGGTCTTGGTGGTGGCGTCGGCATCGAAATAGCCGCGCTCAAAGGCGAGGCGAACGACGGGGTAGCGCAGCACAATCAGACCGACGGTGGCGGGGAGCATAAGGAGGAGCAGCCCGCGCAAGCTGGCAGAGGTGGTTTTTCCGAAGTTGGTTTTGTCGCCTTTAGCGGCAAACTCGGTGAGTGCGGGGTAGACGGCGGTAGCTAAGGCAGTGATAAAGATGCCGAGCGGCAGCTGCACTAGGCGGTTGGCAAAACTAAGGGCGGCCAGGGAGCCTGCGTCGAGGCCGGAAGCGAGACGGCGATCCACTATGATATAGGCCTGTCCAAACAAGGCGCTAAGTAGCATGGGGGCGGCGAGTATTAGTACTTTGGTAAAGGCGGGGTCAGCAAAATTAGGGCGCGTTAAGAGCGGATAGCGGCAGTAGATGGCAAGGGCGATGAGCAGGAGAACGGGAATGGTCATGCCCGCCATGGTGTACCAAGCTAGGGGCAGAATCCCGGTCGAGACGAAGGCGAGCAATGCGGCGACGATGATGAGGTTCTGTATAACGGGGTTAAGCCCAGGCAACAGGAACGACTGGTGCCCGTTAAACAAAATGGTAAGAAACTGCGACAGGCTCATAAGCAATGTGCCAAACGCCAACACGCGCAGGAGCTGTACGGTAAGCGCTTGCTGCGCAGGCGGGAAGTTGCCGACAAGCAGACGCACTAATTGCGGTGCAAAGGCGATGGTCGCTGCGCTGGCTATGAGCGAAAGCAACGCGCTCGCGGTAAAAGTGGTGCCGGAAAGCGTGGCCCCGCGGCCGCGCGCGCGCTCCTCGCTGTAAATAGGGAGGAAGGTGGTAGCCAAAAGCCCGCCGATAATGCCGGCGAGGATTTGTGGCACGGCCATGGCGGCGACATAGGCGTCAACCTCGGTTCCAATGCCAAACCGCCAGGCGATGGCCTGCTCGCGGACAAACCCAAGTAGCTTGCTTAGGACCGAGAGCCCACTTAGCCAAAAAGCGGCACGGAAAATGGCATGCTTATCTGTCATGACTGACCCCGTTTCGTATGAAGCAAAAGGGACGGAGCCTTTTGCTTCACCTTATGATTCGCGGTGTGCATTCTGCGCTTGGCACTTGGCACTTGGTCGAGGCAGGCGGCTGGCGGCTGGCGGCAGGCGGCTGGCGGCTGGCACCCGACGGCCCATCCACCCAAGTATATAAGTTCTCCCTACCCGCGACAAGGGAAGTGGGCTTCGCTTGCCGAATAAAACGCCTATGAAAGCGAGGGGGCAAAGTAGATGAAAAAGTGGCGCGTGGTTGCGGCCTCTCTCCTAGCAGTTGTGCTCGTGACTAGCCTAGCGGTTGGGACTGTGGCGCAAGCGAACGATGCGTTTAACATTGTAGTCGAAGTGATGCGGCTGGTGCAGCGTGAGTACTGGCGGGAGATTAGCGCCAATACGCTGATACAGGGCGCACTTAAGGGGATTATGGAGTCGCTTCAGGACCGCAACTCGCGCTTTATGCCGCCGGTTGAGCATACGCAGTTTATTGAGCATGTGACGGGCGGATTTGCGGGGATAGGCGTAGCCATCGAAGTTACGCCGAACGGGCTGCTGGTGCAACGAGTTTTTAGAAACAGCCCAGCAGCACGAGCGGGCCTGATGGCGGGAGACGTGATCCTTTTGGTTGGGGGCAAGGATACACGCCATCTGCAGCTGCAAGAGATTACGGGGTTGCTCAGGGGCGAGGTGGGCACACCGGTGACTATCTCGTATTTTCGCGGGCGAGTGACCAATTTTCATACCGTGACTATACTGCGCGAACGCGTGGTGGCACCTTCGGCCTCTTGGCGCGAGCACGAAGGGTTTGGCTATATCTACATTGAGCGCTTTGGCGAGGGCTTGGCGGAAGATATTACGCTCGCACTAGGTGAACTTACCCACACGCGGGGCATAATCCTCGATATGCGGGGCTGCCCGGGCGGTCTGCTTGACAGCTTAGAGGCCATCGCGCCTCGGTTTGTGCGCGGGCAGGTTTTGGGACGGGTTGTGAGCCGCGGCGGGCGCGTGGAGCCGATGCCGATGAATGGGACGGGGCTCGGGAAGCCGCTCGTGGTGTTGGTGGACGGACGCACGGCCAGCGCGGCCGAAATGCTGACGGGGGCTATACAGGACACGGAATCCGGCTTTGTGATTGGCACACGCACGTTTGGCAAGGGCACGACGCAGAGGGTGTACACCGTAGCGAGAGATATTGGCGGCGTAAGCATTACTGTGCTTGGTTATTTGACGCCAAACGGACGGGCGATCGACGGGCAAGGGCTAGAGCCAAATCTAGTGGTTCAGCCTGTGCCGCCGCAATTTCTGCCGCCGCTGGCGCCGCTTGTGCCTAATGACTTGGTGCTAAGGCAGGGGGATCGCGGGGAAAACGTTAAGAAGCTGCAAGCGGCTTTAGTGGCGGCGAGGCTAATGAGCGGCCCGGTTACCGGGAACTTTGACTGGCAGACGCGGCTCGGCGTGATTAGGGTACAGCACAGGGAAGGCGTAGTGGCCGATGGCGTGACCTCACCAAAAGTGATTAACGCACTTAACGCGATGCTGGTGCGGCCGCCTATTCACAGGGATGCTCAGCTAGAGGCGGCGGTGGTGTGGCTGCGGCGTTAGGCTTGAGGCGTTAGTGGCTTTCCGCTTTCCGCTGTAAGCATATTTTACAAGGAGGTATCGCCATGGACAAATTCAAAAGCATCATAGGCCAAGAGTTTATTGAGAAGACGAAGTACCAGTACAGTGTGGCATC
>QLUS01000157.1 GCA_018725535.1 Bacillota bacterium | reverse complement strand
GTGTAGTGATTGTACTTGGCGATACACAGCTCTTCGTGATGCTTGGCGTCCGTTAGGTACATGCGCTCTTTCTGTGTTAGCTGCAAACTAGGTCCCTCCTTGTTTTTGATACAAGAGAAGTGTGCCCGAGGAACCCGCGCTTTATGATAAGTCGCCTAAGTCACGCAAAAACAAGGTGTTTTTGGCAAGTTTCTCGGGCGAGAGGCTGTAGGCGAGGCATTGCTGTTTGTCTAGACAGCTCTGCTCATAGTACTCCAAGCATCGGCGCTGTAACTGCGAGAAATAGGCCTCTATGTCTTTTTCGCTGCCGAGTGAGCGCAGCCAGTTCTCCCACATGGGAGGCCGACTCGGGATGGTCGCCATTATGTTCTGCAGCAGAAGCTCGGGTGGGTGATGCAGGAGAATCAGCCTTCCCCCAAGCTCACGGAGTGCCGCGTCAAACTCCCGGAAAGGAGCAAAATCCCCTACCTGCGCGGCATGGGTGAGGTGAAAACGTTCCATGATAATGAGTGGCTCAAGCGCGTTGTTCCCCTTAAACCGCGAACCTGCCCATCGCTTATGCAGCGTTTGCGCAATACTAAGGTGCTCGGCCAAGAGCGCCTGCCGCTCAGCAATGGTAGGTGACGTCAACTCTAGGACACGCTCAGTGTAGTGCTCGGAAATAATCACTTTGGTCGGTCGGTCCTGCCACAGCGCGCTTCGTTCTATGGCCTTCACTAGGGTGGTCTTGCCGGTGGCTACAATTCCTTCGATTACTATAACTGCCACTCCGCTTACCAATGCACGGCAGAGGTCGACAGGCGCGAAGCATAAAGCACTATGGCCACCAAGCATCCGGTTGCTACGGCAATGCCGATGTATTCAGGCATGGAACGGCTAAACAGGAAACCGGCGAAGCCCCCACAGGCAAAGCCTAGGTGCTTGGCAAAGATATATCCCGCTTGCCGCCACTTGTGGTCAGCAAACGCTAGCCCCATATCCGTAAGGTCGCCGGTAAAGTGCGTTGTGCGTCCGAGCGCCGTCTGGCTGGTGACGGAGTTTTGCAGACCCATAGCTAAAGCCAAAAGATAGGCCATCATGTAGCGCACAGGGAAGTACAAGTCTTTAGGTGTGGCGGTAACCCGAGAAACATAGAGCAAAATGCACACCAGCACAAGCGGGACAATCGACACTAAGAGACTGCGGGTTAGCCCTAGGCGCGGGAGCATCTTGCCACCTAGAAATGTCCCCAAAACAAAGATATAGACTATGCCCACTACCAAGAGCCCATGCCAAGGGTTAGTCCACAAGTCCCGCAGCATGTTGTTAACGCGTCCCGTAAGATGCGACACCCGGTCAAAGACAATCGCGTTGGTGGCGATGCCGTTGATCGTCCCGGCGGCAAGCGACATAAGCGTCCCAATGGTCACTAACCCCGTGTAGTTATCAAGAATCCCCCATGAACTCCCTTGAAGGTTCTGCTGCATGCGACTACATCCTCCCTAAGCTCCCGAAGTTATGCTAGCGAAGGATTCGCCGTTTAGGCAAAGAGTCCTGCATCGTCGCTCTGACATAGCGGGAAATCAGCCAATACGCACTGCATCCCCACACCGCATACCAAGGCGCTCTGCCCCCCCTGCCGCAAGTTCGAGCACATGCAGGGCGCGGCATTGCCGCATAGTGAGGTGCCAGGGTGGAAGTCGCTCAATGATTGCCACGACGCGAAAATCTGCATCCAGAAATACTACGTCAAGCGAAAAACGCATAAAGCACGTGTGCACACTGCGGCAAGGAGTAAGTAGCAGACCCTGCTCGAGCGGCAGGCTGGCTCGAAACATCAGCCCAAAGAACCGCGCCACAAATGTCTCGGCTCGCTTGGCTGTAAGGCAGAGGGTTTTTGACTCATGTGCAGTCGCCATAGTAGATTCACATACCAGTAAGGCCAGCCAGCATTTGCAGCACCGCCGGACCTAAGAGCACAATTAAAGCCATTTCCTCGGCGCGCTGTCTGCGTCGTTGCCTGAGCCCTTCGGACTGCAGCCTAAGCACCTTGCTAATGCTCACGCCGAGCTGGTCAGCCTGGATAATCGTGCTCACGAACGCGCGTAGTTCCTCTACCCCGGTCCTGTCCGCTAGGGCTTTAAGCGCGTCACGGCGCGCGACCCCCATTTTAATCTCATGCAGGACTTGGCCCATCTCGGACGGCAAGGGGCCTTTCATTTTTTCGGTGACCTTCATCAATGCGCTGTCAAATCCTAGACCCGCGTTTACGCTAACCGTCAGCAAATCTAAGACGTCGGGCAGAGCGCGTACAATGCGCGTGCGCCTGTCTGTTTGGCGCTGCCTGAGCAGCAATTCCGGCAAAAACGCACCAATGCCGGCACCCGCAACCCCGAATAGAGCCGAACCCAACGCATTCTGTCCCCGCGCCCACCCAAGCAATAAGCAAAGGCCCATCCCCGTTGCACCGGCTACTATGTACCACCCAGCAAACTGCTCTGCCGTTATCTCGATCCCTGCCGCACGCACCTTTTTGGCCAGCGAAGTCTTCAGTGCTTGCGGTGCCCATGACTCAAGCATCTGCCCCAAGGCTTGTACAAACGGCAGGACGAGGCGCTCGCTAAGCGGTCGTTGTAGCGGAGACTCATCCTGGTCTCTGGCACGCTCTAGTCTAAGCTCCGTTACCGCCAGCAGGTGCCTTTCTACGCGCAGGCGCGCATGGAACAAAATGCTTAGAGCCAACAGCGCCACGACGAAAACAAGCAGCGCGACTAGGAAGGCCAGCTGCAGCGCCATAGTCTCCCCCCTCCCCTACACGTCAATGCGAATAATGCGACTGATTACCACCATGCCGAGAACTTGGGACACAAGGCCCATACCTAGCATCATCAGCCCCAGCGGTTCCGTCCATAGCAAGCGAACGTACCCCGGATTGATGACGCTAAATAACGCAAATAACAGGAAAGGCAGCAAGGCGATAACAATGCCTGACAGCCTGCCCTGCGCCGTGAGCGTGCGCACCTGAGCCTTCATGCGCTGCCGCTCGCGAATGGTGGCGGCTATGCTGTCGAGAACGCTGGCGAGGTCGCCGCCAACTTGTCGCTGAATAAGCACTGCCGTAGCCACGAGATCCATGTCGCCGCTTGGCAAGCGCGCGACTAGATTTTGCCATGCGTCATCCATATTTACGCCGAGGCTGATTTCGCGCAAAGTGCGCCGCATCTCCGTGCTGATAGGCGGCGCGAGGTCTCGCCCGGCAAGCTCTAGGGCCTGCATCAGGCTGTTGCCCGCACGCATCGCGTTAGCGGCAAAGCTTAGAAAATCTCCCAACTGCTCTTCAGCTAGGCGCAGTCGCTTAGTCAAATACGCCTTTAAGACATAGCCCGGCGCGAGATAGCCGACGATTCCACCGACCAGCCCACCCACCGCCCCGGCAAGAACCGCCCCTAGTATCAGCCCGACGACTGCACTTAGGCCAATTGCCCCGGCCATCTCCTCGCCGCGCAAAGGAATACCCGCCCGCTCCAGCACAGGCGCGTATCGCAGAGCCAACTGCCGCAGTGCAAAGCGTGCCAGAAAAACGCGCAAGACAAATGCTTTGGTCCCGCTTTTTCCAACTCCGGGCCTCTCTGTGCGCCCCTCCAAGCTGTAACCC
>QLUS01000156.1 GCA_018725535.1 Bacillota bacterium | reverse complement strand
CCAACGATGGTTATCATTACTGTCAACGCGACTGTGGCAACCAAGACCATTCTTGTTGACCCTCTTGTCTTTTCCATCACTACCCCTATTCTCTCTTCAAAATGTTTTCGACTAGGACTAAAGGCAAACACGGAAGGCAGAGTGTGCTTTTGGGTTGGGGTGTGCCGCAGCAAGTCAAATAGCAGCAGGCAGTACTCTTTCCTCTCTTCCTGTTTCATGGGATGGGTGACGCTTGCATCGCAAGACAACTCGCAGAAGTGATCAAACCTAGCGCGCGCCAGGTAGGCCAGTGGGTTAAACCAGTGTAGGGCATTGACGAAAACCATTACGCTACGCAACCATAGATCACCGCGTTTCAAATGTGTTAGCTCGTGTAGGAATATGTGTTTTAGCTGTCTGGTAGAGAACTCAATGTCCGGCAAAACAATGTGCGGCCGAAAATGTCCGCAAACAAAGGGAGTCCCCCAATATGGCGCAGTGTACACCCAGACGTCTTGCGTGATGCCCAATTGCCTCTTGCACTCCTGCAGAACTTTCAAGGTGCATTCATCTGATGTTTCCCGACAGGCGGCAAAAATGCGTCTCTTAAGATGATGTCCGTTAAACAGCACAGCTGCCGCAAAGACAAAGGCTCCGAGCGTAAGGATATAGGGTGCAAAGGCGAGAATGGACCCTAAGATGTTTGCTAAAGGGCCTCCTGCCGTGTCGATGCTGGCAGCGGGTGTTGTTACGTACGAGTTAGTTACTGCAGTAAGATCTAGGGGCAACAACATCACAAAAGCAGCATAAGGAACGATGAAGAACGAGTAAGCAACCACACCCAATAAGTAGCGCCCCTGTGTGGTGAAACGCTTAGGCATGGCAGCGTCCACGAGCCCAAGCAGCAAGCAAATCCCGCCCGCAACCATAGACATAATCAGCAACTGGTTCAAGATGGGTATCAGCATAACGTCACCTATCCTTTATGCACTGCATAAGTGCGGTTATGTCATCGCCAGTCAATTCGCCGCTATCGCACATGGCAGTGATGAAGCCAAGGACGGAGCCCTTATGAACGTCTTCTATGAAGTGCCGTGTTTCATGCTCCCTATACTCCTGTTCCGTCAGGCACGGCTCGTAGTAATTGGCCTTGCTGATTTTTGTGGGCGTGAGAACTCCCTTCTCTACGAGGCGGGACAAAAACGTGACTACTGTGCTTTGTTTCCACGTTTTGTCCTGCGGGAGGTTTTGCAGGATTTCGCGAGTGGTCATCGGTCGCTTGGCGATCCAAATAAGCTCCATTATTTGGCGTTCGGCGCCGGATATCCTTTGCGGTGTCCGCATGCACAATCCTCGTAGGTCAATGTGTCGATAGGATCTTTGTGAAGCAATATTCTCCGTCCCTTTTGCTTCTTCCTTCCTCTTGACGACGTCGCAGGATGTGCTACTATCTAAATAAGTTTATGGTATAAACCAAGAGGGTTGGGGATTGCGCATGATACTACACTCGGAGCCGGATTTTTCTCTTGATGGCATCATCCACGAAAGAGCGCGGCTCGCTGTCCTAACCTATCTAGCGGGTAGCAGCGCGCCCCGCGTGCCCTTTACAGAACTTCGCGAGCGGCTAGACCTCACTGCCGGCAATTTGTCGGTGCAACTGCGCACGCTCGAGCAAGCCGGCTACGTGGAAATCGACAAGCGCATCATCGGTCGTAAACCAAGCACGACAGTCAGTCTTACCGCACAAGGGCAGGAAGCCCTGCAACACTATGTCGCCAAAATGGAAGCTATATTGCGCAAACTAAAATCCCAGCCCGCGCAGCTTTAATCGCAAACTATTATTTCACAGGGAGGGACAAAAATGATTACAGTTAAAGGTTTAAACCACAGTTACAAGAAGGGGGGACCTTTTGCCGTCAAAGACGCCAATTTCGAGATTGCCAAAGGTGAGATTCTCGGTTTCCTCGGGCCATCCGGCGCAGGTAAATCAACTACACAAGGCGTGCTGACGGGCCTTTTGCCTCTACAAACAGGCGAGGTCAATGTCGCCGGTTTTGATATGCGCCATCCCAAGCGCGAGCTTTACAACCAGCTCGGCGTCTCGTTTGAGCAGTCTAATGTCTATGCCAAACTTACGGCGCTCGAGAACTTGCAGTTTTATGCCAGTCTATTCGATGTGCCCACCGAAGACCCCATGAAATTGCTCGCTTTGGTAGGCTTAGATCACGTCGCGCGCAAACGTACGGGGGAGTTCTCTAAGGGCATGAAGCATCGTCTGACCTTTGCCCGCAGCATGATTAACAAGCCCGAGGTATGGTTTCTTGATGAGCCGACCACCGGGCTAGACCCAGCCATTGCCCATGACATTAAGGGCATCATCAAAGAGCGCAATAACCGTGGTGCTACCGTGTTTCTGACGACCCACAATATGCAAGTAGCCGACGAGCTGTGCCACCGTGTGGCCTTTATTGTCGACGGCGAAATTAAGCTAATAGATTCGCCGCGCAACTTAAAGCTGCGTTACGGCGAACGGGTAGTGGATGTAGAGCACACGGCGGACGGCGCGCTTAAGACCGAGCGTATGTCGCTCTCTGCCCGCGAAGACCAACAAAGACTCAATCACTTGCTTGAACAGGGCACAGTGCAAACCATGCACACCAAAGAGGCCACGCTCGAAGAAATCTTTATTGCCGTAACGGGCAGAGGGCTAAGCTAATGAAGAAGACCTTGAGTTTGTTCTGGCAGGATATAAGACTGTCAACGCAGGGCCTATATTTCTACATGGAGATTATCATCGCCGTGGTGTTCGTCGCGGTGATGCTCGGCTTGGTGCCCGAGAACTTTAGCCGCACTGAGACCAGACATGTTTTGCTCGAGCTGCGGGAGCCCGCGCGCCTGGTCGTGATCGACGAACTACAGACCAGCGGCGCCACCATTGTGTTGGCGAACTCGCGTGCCGAAATGGAACAGGGCATGCGTGATGATCGAACTAGTAGCGGGTTGGTGGTCTCACAGGATGGCGCTCGACTCCATCTCGAAGTGGTTCTGCAAGGGCACGAAAGCGAGCGGACGCGTGCTTTGCTGCAAGCGACTATCGAAGGGGCGATGCTTGAGGGCGTTCCCGGCTTGGCTGAACACACTGTGACCACGGTTCTAGTGCCTCACACGCCGCGGCTCAGTGACCGTCAGGCCATTATCCCAGTCTACCTGACGATGAACATCGCTCTAATGGGCCTGTTTATTATTGCAGCGTACATCTTTCTCGACAAAGAAGAAGGAGTTATTCGTGCGCTAGCTGTCTCCCCCTTGTCCATTAGACAATATCTCATGAGCAAAATGCTCCTTATGCTGTTTATGGGTTTACTAAACTCCGTGATTGTTGTGGCTTTGCTCAGGGGTGCGGAAGCGAACTTCCCTTGGCTCATAGCGTTAGTCGTAGTCGGCAACCTTTTTGGCTCAGCACTCGGCTTACTTATTGCCAGCTACTTTAACTCCATGGTGCAAGCGATGGAGGTCTTGTACACCGCCATGATTGTGTTGATGTTTGCGGCGTACTCTTACCTGATGCCGTCGTTCTCGCCCTGGTGGGTGAGGGTGCTGCCCACATACTCGATGCTCTTTGCCTTTCGGGAAGCTCTGTTCCAAGAGGGCAATGTCACGATTATGCTT
>QLUS01000155.1 GCA_018725535.1 Bacillota bacterium | reverse complement strand
CGCGCCGCGACTTGACAATGGACTGGCGCGGCAATCCTGCAATGACACTAGGTAGCATGGTTATAACGCCTGACCATACGCAGTGGTTGCGGTACTGGGTTACACGACAAACGGTAGATTTTGACGGCGGATTAAGGGCAAGTTTGGAAGGGAGGCTAGTAGGGTGAGTATACCTACTGTAAGTAGACTGGTAGTAGACGCAGATGGCAGGCCGATACCGCAGGCATGGAATCCGCGTATAGCGGCGTATGAGGCTTTAGGCGGCGACGAAAGCACCTTGTTTGCTGCGCCGCGCTGGACGAGGTTCACTGATTCCACGATTCTGCTTGGCGCGGGCGCAATCTTCGTTGGCGCAATTCGTGCAGCGCGAGCGCATCACGGTAGGATTATCGTGAGAGCCTTTGCAAGTCATGCTGGGACGTTGGAAATTCAGCAGTCCCGCGATGGGGTAACATGGCGCGTGGCAGTAGGTCATAGTGTGACGGTTGCTGCGGGTGAGACACGACAGCTAAGTGCCGACGTCGTCGCTGACAACTGGCGGGTGCGCTATGTTAACGGCGCAACTGCTCAGACAGAATTCGAGCTAATTTCCGCAGTAGGAGGAGCTTAAATGATAGACGAACGTCAAGCGCACATCATCTGCGTATGCGGTGAGCGGGTGCAGAGTGTGAGAGATAAAGAGGTCAAGCCGGGGGAGCTCCGCACAGAGTGGGACGAGGAAGAAACTGGGAGGGCATATCGAGAGCATTTGAAAGTGTGTACCGGAAGAAGGAGGGGTAGGAGATGAGCGGAGCACCTAGTGGATGGCGAGACCCGCGCACGACATGGCTGGCTAGCCATCCCATCACAACGACCGATCTTAATCGCATGGAAGGCAACAATCAAGCTACTGAGCTTGGAGACCGCGTGCTTGACCAAGCCTTAGCTGTCCCTGCTAATACTGGCACACTGCGGCAGATACTGTCTTGGTTCGCTGGGCGGCTGCGTGCGATCACTGGCGCGACCAACTGGTTCGATGCGCCTGCAACGACGCTAGCGGCGGCAAGTACCCACCATGGCGCGGCCGCGCCGCACACTGGCCATGTCCTTAAGGCTGGGGACACGATGACAGGCACGTTGGCTGCGCCTGATGTGCGCTGGGGGGTTGGCAATTCGCGCGGGATACATTTGCCGGCTGGGACAGACTTAAATACTGTAATCACGGCAGGATGGTATGATGTTGCGAATGCGCTAAACCGTCCGCCTGTCCTCGGAGACTGGACTCATTTAATCGTTTCGCGGGGACACAGCGATTTATGGGTGTGGCAGCTCGCGCACGACCTCCACCCAGACCGCATGTGGTCACGCAGAAGTTTTGATAATGCAGGCGTACGAACATGGACTCCGTGGGTTGAGATTGTGCTCATGCATCCAGAACGGTATTTAACCGCAAGCCATACTCTCACTCTCTCCGACTCGGGACGAGTGCTTACTTTCGACAGTGCCGCCGCATTGGTTCTCACTATCCCGACGCACGCGGGTGCGCCGCTGTTACTGGGTACACAGGTACTAGTGCATCGGCTGGGTGCAGGTGCTGTAACGATCTCCCCGGCTGTGGGAGTAACGCTGAACTCTGCGGGAGGTCTGAGGTCTGTGCGGCAACAGTTTGGGTTTGCGGGACTGATTAAACGAGGTGATAATGTGTGGAGTCTGGGCGGTGACTTAGCGTGATTATTTGGCCCGCGATTTTTGTCAGCTCTCGGTGGCGGCCACGTTCTGCCGCTCCTGCAGCCGTAAGTGCGGGTGGTGCTCTCACTCATAGAACTGGTGACTTTCTTTATGCGTTTCAGGGTGGGGGTACGTCTAGCTTCTGGCGCTACAGTATGCCCGCAGACAGTTGGACAGCTATAGCACCATCTTTAGCACCTGTAGGTGCGGGCGGTGCTCTCGTCCAGATCGACTGGGGCACTATTTACGCGTTTCCAGGTGGAGGAGGGCAGAGTTTTTTCCGCTATAGCATATCCGCGAACAGCTGGGCACATATGGCACCAATTCCCGCATTCGTAGATGCAGGCGGAGCTCTCGCCTATTTTAGCGGCGACTTCATTTATGCGTTCTCGGGTGGTGGGACGAGTGGTTTTCGGCGCTATAGCATATTCGCGGATAGCTGGACAGCTATGACATCAGCTCCGGCACCTGTAGGTGCGGGCGGCGCTCTCGCCCAGACTAGCGCCGACTTTATTTACGCGCTTCAAGGCGGGGGCGGAACTGGTTTCTGGCGCTATAGCATTCCTGGAAATACTTGGGTAGCTATGGCAGCAACTCCTGCAGCTGTAAGTGCGGGCGGTAGTCTCGCTCATACAGGTGGCGACTTTATTTTCGCGCTCCGAGGTGGGGATACGTCTGGCTTCTGGTGTTATAGCATACCTGCGAATAGCTGGGTGAGTCTAGAAGCAACTCCCGCAACCGTGGGTGCGGGCGGCGCCCTTAGCCGCGTTGGCAATAATCCCTTTCTTTACGCTTTGCGAGGCACCAATACCACCACTTTCTGGCAGTACTTTATTTAGGAGAGGGGAACAAGTATGAACACTCTAGAAACACAGCTAGCCCGTATCGAGACAAAGCTTGATACCGCGCTGGCTGCTATCTGTGACCACGAGCAGCGACTGCGGGGCTTAGAGCGCGGAAATCCGCATAATAGCAAGTTTAAGTCCGAAGTTATTCGCCTGCTGGTGGGGGCCTTGCTGGCACTAGCTGGTGTCGGGGCGGGGAGGTGGGTATGGCGTTGAATAGAGTCACTGTCACTGTATTAGAAGGCATCTCGCAGCTGACCATCCTAGATAGCATCACCCTATATGGGTCAACTGCTGGAGCCATCCCAGCGAGCCTTGAGCATATTCGGCAGGTCATTGCGTCTGTACAGTATCCACTACCCGAGGGGATTGAGGTGGTCATCCTGCCGTTTATTATCGACAGGATTGATGATATGTTTGTGCCCGCTGACGGAGTGGCGGCGTATGCAACAAGAAAAATTTACCTGACAGCTTTCCACCGCTTTGATTTTACTACCCTTGCACATATGCGGCTAGGATGGGCTAGAACGACACTCCACGAGTTGGGCCATATGGTGCACTATGCTCACCTGCCCGCACCTGCCTTCGGTGTGCCCACAGGACTGTGGGACGTGTTTCAGCAGGTGGGAGGGATGCGGATTGCTAATCGTACATACGATAGCAGTTTGGCGGAGGCTTTTGCCGAGTGGTGGAGGTTGCTGTTTTCACCGTTGACGCAGACCTTGCCACATAGGCAAAATCTAACATTTAGGATAGGTATTAAGGAGTGGATGCTAAGTTTGACGGGGGCTTTAGCTTTGGCGATTAACCACAATAAGGCTTACCAGCGGGGGAATATCCTCCCGCTAGATAATATGCCGATTATCCACCGGGGGAGAACCTTTGTCCCGCTACGCTTTATATCCGAGGCAGTAGGCAAGCGCGTTGAGTGGAGAGACCCGCACACTGTTATAGTTTGGGAATAAGGAGGTGAAAAACATGGAGTATGGTAAAAAATGGTGGAAGAGCAGAACGATCTGGGTAAATATCCTCGCGCTCGTAACCACATTCAGCAGCTCCGTATTCGGCTTTGAGCTAAGTAGCGAAGAAGTGGCAGCGGCACTGGTATTTATCAACCTA
>QLUS01000154.1 GCA_018725535.1 Bacillota bacterium | reverse complement strand
GAGGAAGGTCAGACAGAAGCCGAGGCTATCGCCAAAATCCAAGCAGCTATAAAAGCGGATCCTTCGCTAGAAACCTTGGGGGAACGCCTTGGTGTTGATGACAAAGACGCAGATAAAGACAAGGACAAAGCAGACGCCAAAGAGGACACAGAAGGAGGCGGCGAGTAGCATCGTGGTAAGAGTAGGGGCGGAGCTGCTTAGCTCAGCCCCACTTCTTTTAGCCGATGAATCTGCCTGTCACTTAACCTAACATCTTTGGTCGAAACTTCGTTTCGGCCAAAGGAATCCTAGCCTGTGTTGTTGAAAGTAAAAGTAGAAATACAACTTGGAAGGGGTCAGTGTTTTGGAGCAACGCTACATAGACGACGAAATCACCTTAGATCTCCGGCAAATCTTTGCTATCCTACGCAAGTACCTATACCTAATCCTAGTAGTGCCGCTTGTCGCTTCCCTCGTGGCAGGCATTGCCGTCTTCTTCGTCATTGAGCCGGTCTATCGCGCAGAAACCACCCTGCTTGTGCGCAACCAAACCGCCCCACTGATAACGCACGCAGACCTCCTCGCTGCCCGCCAGCTGGTGCGCACCTACCGCGAGATAGCCCGCAGCCGCATCGTGGCCGAAGAGGTCATCACCAGCCTCAGGCTCGACCTCTCCGCCCAAGCAGTGCGTGATATGGTTGACGTCACCCTGCGGGGAGACACCGAGATAATCAGCATCACCGTAGAAAACACTGACCCCCGCTTCGCCTCACGCCTAGCTAACGCTGTCGCCGCCTCGTTTCAAAGCAACACCCTGCGCATCATGGAAGTCGAGAACATCACCGTAATAGACATCGCCGTGGTCCCCCAAATCCCCGTTAGGCCACGCAAAATGCTCACCGTCGTCCTAGCAGGCTTTGCCGGTGCCATGGCGGGACTAGGGCTCGCCTTTGTACTAGCCTACCTAGACAACACCGTCAAAACACCCGAAGACATTCACGAGCGTCTGGGGCTACCGTTGCTCGGCAGCGTGCCTGTGTTTAAGACGCAAGACTTTACGAAAGAGACAGCGAGGGCGTAGCGGCAATGAAGGGTAAAATGAAGAGCCACAGGCTGATCACCGAGAATCTGTCCTCCCGCGTGGCGGAATCCTACCGAGTTGTGCGTACCAACATCCAGTTCGCCTCGCTAGAAACCCAAGTTAAGACTATGCTTGTTACCAGCACCGCCCCGCGTGAAGGCAAATCGACTACAGCGGCTAATCTAGCCATAGCCTTTGCCCAAACCGGGAGCAGGGTGTTGCTTGTAGATGCCGACCTGCGCCGCCCTACCCTGCACAAGGTCTTTAGGCTTAGCAACCCAGTCGGCCTCACTAATTTACTGACGCAAAGCGTCGCCCCCGAAATAGCCCTGCGCGATGTCGGCGTGCCTAACTTGCGCGTGGTCACCTCCGGTCCCATACCGCCCAATCCCGCCGAAGTGCTTGGCTCTTCCCGCATGCGTGACCTCATCAACAACCTTAAACAGTCATTTGACTATATCTTGCTGGACAGCCCGCCTACACTCGCCGTAGCGGATGCGGCCATTCTGACTGCCTTTGTTGACGGCGTTATCTTAGTTATAGCCGTAGCCGAGGTTTCGATGGACAAAGCCCGCAAGGCCAAGGCTCAACTGCAAGGGGTTAACGCCAAAATCCTCGGCGTAGTCCTTAACGGCCTAGAGAGCGACTCGCGCGAGGACCACCACTACTACTACTACTACGGGAAACCGAGCAGCAATTAGCCATCCAGCAGCCCCTAAAGCGAGGTGAGGTTTTCGGTGTCAGGCAAGTTTAAATACCAGCTGCTCCTAGCAGGCGGCGATGCTGTCGCCTTGGTGCTCTCGGGCCTTATCGGCCTGTACCTGCGCTTTGAAGGCCTTCCCCCGCAAAACTTCCTCGCCGTGTGGTTCCGCTACATGATAGTCGCTGTGCCGCTTTACCTCGTTGTCTACTATTACTTTGGACTCTACCGCCGCATGTGGCGCTATGCTTCAGTTGACGACCTGCTCGTCATTGCAGGCGCAGTTTCCTTAGCCACCGCATGCTTGTTCACCCTGCGTGTGGTCAATCCCGCCAGCGGCTTCCCCCGTAGCGTCATTATCATGACCTGGCTTATCAACATCGCCGCAGTGGGAGGCATGCGTTTTGTGGTCCGCCTCGGCACGGGGTTACTCTCCCGCCAAAACGGACATCGCACCAAACGCGCGCTTATCATTGGTGCTGGAGACGCTGGGCGCATCTTAGTTTCCGAGCTGGACAAACACCGCGAGTTAGACTACTTTCCCATTGGCTTCCTAGACGACGACGCCTGCAAAGTAGGCCTAAGCATCTGCGGCCTACCAGTACTTGGTACTACCGCTCTGCTTGAAGAAATGGTCAAGTCGCAGTCCATCGACCAAGTAATTATTGCCATGCCCTCAGCCTCATTGAGCAAAACGCGCGACCTCACACAGCGTTCCATTGCGCTAGGCATCAAGCCCCTAATCGTGCCCGGCCTCTACAGCATCCTTAACGAAGACGTCAAGGTCAGCTCCCTGCGCGAAGTACAACTAGAAGACCTGCTGCAGCGCCCGGAGATTAAGCTTGACTCCGCTAGCATATCCGGCTATCTCGCGAGTAAGACCGTGCTTATAACTGGCGCTGGCGGGTCCATTGGCGGCGAACTCGCGCGTCAAGTTGCCGGTTTCTCCCCTGCACGTCTGCTCCTCCTTGGGCGAGGCGAAAACAGCATCTACGACATCCATAGAGAGCTTGCCGCCAAACACCCCGCACTTTCCATAACAGCCCTCATCGCCGATGTACAAGACGCGGAGCGCATCGACTATATATTCGACACTCACCGCCCTGCCGTCGTGTTTCATGCTGCCGCCCACAAGCACGTGCCACTGATGGAGGCTAACCCCACCGAGGCCATCAAAACCAATGTCCTCGGCACCCAAACCCTCGCCCGGGCCGCTTTGCGTAGCCTCACAGAGCGCTTCGTGCTCGTTTCCACCGATAAGGCCGTAAACCCCACTTCTGTTATGGGGGCCACTAAGCGCATGGCCGAGCATATCGTGCAAAGCTATAACGGCTCGTGCCAAACCAAGTTTATGGTCGTGCGCTTTGGCAACGTCCTCGGTAGCCGCGGGAGCGTCATCCCCCTGTTTAAAGAGCAAATAGCCAAGGGCGGTCCCGTCACCGTCACCCACCCCGAGATGACGCGCTATTTTATGACCATCCCCGAGGCCGTGAGCCTTATCATCCAAGCCGGGGCCATGGGCCAAGGCGGCGAAGTCTTTGTGCTAGACATGGGTAAATCGGTAAAAATACTCGACCTCGCGCGTGAGCTTGTCTCGCTTTCGGGCCTTAAGCCCGACATAGACATAGCCATTACTTTTACCGGCATGCGCCCCGGCGAGAAGTTGTACGAGGAGTTGTTTGCCCCGGAAGAAGGCACCCTCGCGACCATGCATAAGCAGATCCTTATCGCTAAGCAGCCCCCGACCGCGCCTGCTGCCCTAGCGGTCATGCTCCGCGCTGCCCAAGCGTTAACCGCGGAGCACTGCTCGCCAGACGCCGTGCTCGCCCTTTTACATGAGCAGGAGCAGGTCTATTCCCAAGAAATAGCGGCTACCGTGCCAGCAGCGGGGGTGGCATATGCCAAGTAAAATCTGGCTCGCTTCGCCGCATATGAGCGACGGTATGAGCGCCAATGAGTTCGAGCGCGAGTGGCCGCCACGCTCG